>JBBTYU010000028.1:0-9905 GCA_038061675.1 Patescibacteria group bacterium
TTCAACTTCTTATAATGGCGTAAAAGCCATGCTTACTAAGTTGGGAGTTCAATAACTAAATTTAATAAAAAACACCCAGAACATACAGGGTGTTTTTTATTAGAAATTATTTTCTCGAGCTAGTCTGAAGTGTTTTGCCGAAACAGCATAATTTTATTGCTATAAAATTTGCTTCTCTCTCGGCGCGAAAGCGCCTCCGAGGCGTTCGTCAAAACACTTCAGACTAGCTATTCTTTAGCTGTTATTTCAATATTTGCTTTTTATACTCCCGTATTCTAATATTTAGTGCATCTGATTATTAATAAATAAAATAAATGAAGTATACATACAAAGATCTGCCGGGCTCGGTCAAGCGCTTGGAAGTTGAATTTAGCCAAGTTGAATTTTCAAAATATTGGGAAACGGTTCATTCCGAAGCGGTAAAAGAAGTTGAAATAAAGGGATTTAGAAAAGGAACAGCTCCCGTAGAAATGGCCAGCGCCGCGCTTGATAAAGACAAAGTTTTCAGCGAAGCCGCTACCAGGGCCATCCGTGAAACTTTAAAAGAGATTACCAATGAAAAAGGTTGGGAAATAGTGGATCAGCCTAAAATAAACATTGAAGAAAAAGCCGATGGTTTTATTTTTAAGATAGATCTGGTTGTTTTTCCGGAAATTAAATTGGGAAATTATAAAAAATTAGCCAAAAATGTTTTTTTTGAAAAAACCGAAGTTGTGGGAACTGACGAGGAAGTGAAAGAAGCTATTGACTGGATATTGAATTCCCGCGCCAAACTGGTCAGGTCTGTTAACCCAGCAAAGACAGGGGATGTGGTGGATATTGTATACAAGGGCAAGCAGGACCAATTTGTTTTGGGGTCTTCTCATATTGAGGCTGACGGATGTGAGCATTGCGCGGCGGAAGACAAGGGATCCAAAGAACACAAGCACGACAAGTCAGATTGGATAGACAAAAAAATTGTCGGACATAAGGAGTGTGAGGAATTTGATGGAATAAAACTTGTTTCTATTTTCGTGAGGGAGCTTCCGGAAATGACCGATGCTTTGGCGGCAGAACTTGGTAAATTTAAAACCGTAGACGAGATGAAGACCAGCATAAAAGATGGCATCCAAAAAGAAAAAGAAATAAAAGAAAATGAGAAAAAGAGGATAATTTTACTGGAGAAAATAGTGAAAGATTCCAAGCTGGATATTCCGCAAGTAATGATTGAAAAGACTTTAGCTGGAATGATAGAGGAATACAAAGCATATTTTTCCGCCAAAGGTGCCGCGCCTGCCAAATTCGGCGGGCAGGGATCCGTCTCAGACGGAAAAAATGAAGACGAACTTAAAGAAAAACTTCGCCCTGAAGCGGAAAAGAACGTTGCCTCCAACCTAGTTCTTTACAGGATATCCAAAGATGAAAAATTAGAGCCGAGTTCTGACGAAATTGAAGCTGAATCCAATAAATTTTTGGCCGCGATGCGTCCCGATATGGTTGCCAAAATAGATCCGGAAAGAGTCCATAATTACAGTTACGATATAGTTAAGAACAAAAAAGTTTTTGATTTTTTGGAAAAAATAAAGTAATATTAAAATATGAAAAACGAATATTTAATACCAACAGTCATAGAAAAGAGTTCCGCTGGCGAGAGGGCCTATGATATTTATTCCCGCCTTTTAAAGGAGAGAATTATATTTTTAGGAGGCCCTGTCAGCGATGGGATGGCGAATACTATTATCGCCCAGTTTTTATTTTTAGAGCATGAAGATCCTAAAAAAGATATTAAGCTGTATATTAATTCTCCGGGAGGTGTGGTGAGCGCCGGTTTGGCAATCTATGACACTATACAGCACGTGAAATGCGATGTTTCCACCATCGGCGTTGGCATTTCGGCTTCTATGGGCGCGGTTCTTTTAGCCGCCGGAACTAAAGGCAAGAGATTTATTCTTCCAAATTCCGAAGTTTTGATACATCAAGTAATGAGCGAGGGAATTGGCGGTCAGGCAACTGAAATTGAAATTAGCGCTAAGCATATTTTGAGAATGAGAGAGAGATTAAATCAAATTTTAGCTAAGCACACCGGCCAGTCATTATCTAAAATTCAAAAAGACACAGATAGAGATTATTGGCTTACTCCAGTGGAAGCTAAAGAATATGGTTTGGTGGATGAGATTATAAAAACAAAAAAGTAATCCTTCGACAGGCTCAGGACAAGTTTTAAAAACAACCCCGAAAATCTCGGGGTTGTTTTAGTTTTGTAAAATGTTTTTAGGAGCATTGACCGATGCCTGTTTTTAATTTAGTTTTAAATTAGAAGCTTGAAAAAGAACTTAAAACACAGCAGAAAAAGGAGGCGGCGTTATGAAAAGCAATGAAAACGGTATTATCAGGAACACGGGTCTTGTTCCGACGATTATCGGCAAAGTCGGCGGGATTGAAAGAGCTTTTGATATTTACTCCCGCCTCTTAGTTGATCGCATTATTTTCGTGGGCGGCTACGAAGGCGAATTCACTACGGATTCCGCCAATCTGCTGATCGCCCAGATGCTGTATCTTGACGGAGAAGCGAATGACAGAGATATAAATCTCTATATCAATTCTCCTGGCGGTATGGTGACCGCTGGCTTGGCTGTTTATGACGCTATGCAATATATAAGATCGCCCATTGTGACGATTTGCATGGGAATGGCTATGTCCTTCGGCGCCGTGATCCTTGCGGCGGGAACAAAAGGAAAGCGTTTTGCTTTGCCTAATTCCCGCATCATGATCCACCAGCCTTTAATAATGGGCGGAGGTATTTCCGGTCAGGCAACTGACATTGAAATTGAATCTAAGGAGATGCAGCATAACAAGACTGTTCTTATCGAGATTATAGCCAAACACTGCGGCCAATCACCTGAAAAGGTGAGGCAGGACATGGAGCGCAATAATTACATGTCTGCCGAACAGGCCAAGGAATACGGTCTTATTGACGCAGTTCTTCCTGCCAATAAAAAGTAATTATAAATAGCGCCCCAGTATACATCGGGGCGCTTTTTCTTTTTTTGCGCTTTGACTTAAGAGCAATTCTTGTTATTATAAAGGAGTAATGAATAAAGTCATTTCCACAACTACAACAACTATCACTAGCCCTTAGCCGAGGTTGTAGTTAAAGTATTTACAAAAACTAACTAAACCCCGGCCGAAAGTCGGGGTTTCGTCATTTTAGAGCGAGGAAGGTAATTTCTGTCATTGCGAGGAGTCCGCGACGCGGCAATCTCGAATGATAAATAGATTGCTTCGCCAAGCTCGCAATGACAAGAGAAAAATTTATGATAACAAAAATATTAAAATTTGGCGGTTCGTCGGTAGGCACTCCTGAAATGATTAGAAAAGCTTCTAAAATAGTTGTAGACGCTTCTAAAAAAAATAAAGTTGCGGTGGTGGTTTCGGCTTTTCAGGGAGTAACTGATGAACTTTTATCATTCCAACATTCTGCAGAATGTTGGAATGATAAATTGCAAAAGTTGAAAAAGCGGCATTTGGATGCAGTGAATAAACTCGTGAAAAACAAGAAACGAAGAAAAGAAGCAGTTGAATATGTGGAAAAATTGACAGAAGAGCTAAATGGAGTTTTGGAAAAAATATGTGGCAAAAAAGAAGCGTCGCCTAAAGAATTGGATTTAGTTGCGAGTTTTGGAGAGCGATTGTCGGCCTTTATTGTTTCGGCGCATATAAGTGATGCCTTCTCTAAGAAAAGTTATTTCGCGGATGCCCGAGAATTTGTAAAAACGGATGATAATTTTGTTAATGCGGCGGTTGATTTTGATTCAACAAACAGAGCTATTAAAAAATATTTTAGGGATAAAAAGGGTATTCCTGTAATCACTGGATTTTTAGGTTCTACAAAAAATAACGAGACAACCACTTTGGGCAGGGGCGGCTCTGATTATTCAGCTGCTATAATTGGCGCGGTATTAGGGGTAAAAATTGTTGAAATTTGGACGGATGTAGACGGCATATTAAGCGCGGATCCGAAATTGGTCAAAAATGCCAAGGTTTTGGATGAGGTGAGTTATGAAGAAGCAGTGGAATTGGCTTATTTTGGCGCCAAAGTGATACATCCGGCGACGATGTTGCCGGCGATTAAAAAGAACATCCCGATCGTCATCAAAAATACTTTCAATCCGGCCGCAAAAGGCACCCTGATTCTGAAAAATCCATCCGATGGCGGCCCTGTGGTAAACCCCCTCACCCAACGAGTGGGTGCGGGGGTAAAAGGGATCACTTCAATTGACGATGTTTCATTGGTGATTGTCGGCGGGGTAAGTTTGATAGGCATTCCTGGCAGCGCGGCGAGGATTTTTGACGCGACCAGGCGGGCTAAAGCTAATGTTATTTTAATTTCACAGGCGTCTTCCGAGCATACTGTTTGTTTGGCGATAAAAACAAGCGAATTAAAGCAAGCGCTGGATTCTTTGAAAAAAGAATTTAAAAAAGAAATCAAAGCCGGTTCGGTGAATTTGAGTTTTATTTCTAATCAAGCCATTATCGCGGTGGTTGGCGACAAGATGCGCGGTACGCCTGGAATTTCCGGACAACTTTTCAGGGCGTTGGGTGACAATAAAATAAATATTACCGCTATTGCGCAAGGAGGGTCCGAAAGGAACATTTCTTTGACCGTTGATACCAAGGACAAGGTCCGTGCCCTAAATCTGATCCATAATCAATTCGTTCTGGACGGGGTCAAGAATATATTTTTGATCGGTACAGGGAATATCGGCGGAACATTGCTTGAGCAGATCAAGGAACTGAACAATGATTCTTTGCGTGTTTGCGGGATCATAAACGATAAAAAAATGCTGATAGACGAAAGAGGGATAAATTTGGAGAGTTGGAAAAAAATATTGGAAAAAGGAGAGGACGCTGATCTGGGAAAATGGCTAGAAGCGGCAAAGAAAATGCATCTTGCCAACAAAGTGCTCGTGGATTGCACCGCCAGCGAATTCGTTGCCAAAAAATACATTGAGATGGCGGAAGCGGGCTTTAATATCATTACTCCGAACAAAAAATTCAATGTTTTGGGAATTAAAGAATATAAAAAACTGCGCGAAGTTTTGGCGGAAAATGGCGGGAAGTTTTTATATGAAACCAATGTCGGAGCCGGACTACCGGTTATTTCCACAATAAGAGATTTAATCGCCAGCGGAGACAAGATAACTAAAATTGAAGGTATTTTTTCGGGGACTTTGAGCTATATCTTCAATAATTTTTCCGCGGGTAAAAATTTTAGCGATATTGTGGCGGAGGCCAAAAAATTGGGCTATACCGAGCCGGATCCGAGAGATGACCTAAGCGGACAGGATGTAGGCAGAAAGCTTTTGATATTAGCGAGAGAGATCGGCTTGGAAATGGAATTCAAAGATGTAAAAATTGAAAGTCTGGTTCCTAGGGCGCTACAACGCGTTATAGCGCCAGAAGATTTTTTGAGGGGACTGGGGAAGTATGATGATTACTTTAAAAAATTGTCAGAAAAAGCGGAAAAAAGTAATAAAGTTTTGCGATATGTCGCAAAGATATATGAAGGTCCTTCGACAAGCTCAGGATTTGGGGGATACAAGGCTTCGGCTAAATTAGAAATGGTTTCTAAGGATAATCCTTTGGCGCATACCAGCGGGGCCGACAATATTTTCGCTTTTTACACAAAAAGATATAAAGAAAGGCCCTTGGTCGTGCAGGGTCCCGGCGCCGGCGCTGAAGTGACGGCGGCTGGCGTGCTTACTGATATTTTAAAGATTTAATTTTACGAGGTTGAACCTCCTATGGAGGTTCAACCTCGATAGATTTATTATAAAAAAACGCCCCGATGGTTAGTCGGGGCGAAACGTTCAAGACACTGATGGAGATTTTTTCCTTTTAGAATAATGGGACAGAATGTGACCGATCATCAGAAGTCCGGGAAATATAGGAAAAACGACGGCAACCACTTCGAATCTATATATTGTCATAATTATCATGAAAAACAGCAGAAATTCTACAAATACCAATCTTTCAAGAAAGTCAAACGATTTTCCTTTTATCAACAGAAAAAGCGCAGACATAAGCATTGCTATGGTGAGTATTTTGCCAATCATTATTATCCAGTCCATATTCTCCTCCTCTAACTTGTGAATCTTATACTAAATATATGATAATATATAATTAAAAACTTGTCAAATGAAAAATGTTAAGCAAAAAATCAGAGTCGGTATTTTAGGAGCAACCGGCATGGTCGGCCAGAGATTTATTTCCCTCCTAGATAATCATCCGTGGTTCAATGTGGTGGTTTTGGCCGCTTCGCCGCAGTCTGCCGGAAAAAAATATGGGGAAGCTGTTGCTGGCCGTTGGATGATGGATAGCTCAATTCCAAAAAACATTAAAAATATTAAAGTATTATCAGTTGAGGATGATTTTGATGAAATTGTGAAGGGTGTTGACCCCGTTAGAAATCACGCCCGCGCTTGCGCGCCCAAGGGGCCTTTGGGGCGGGCTATTTCTAACGGGGTGGATCTGGTTTTTTCCGCTATGGACGGCGATAAGGAGTGGATTAAAAGAATAGAAGAAAAATATGCTACTGCTGGCGTGGCGGTTGTGTCTAATAATTCCGCGCACAGATGGACTGATGATGTGCCCATGATAATGCCGGAACTGAACGCGGACCATTTGGATATTATTGATATTCAAAGAAAAAATCGCAACTGGAAAAGAGGTTTATTAGTTGTTAAACCGAATTGTTCCTTGCAGTCATATTTGCCTATAATCTATGCGCTTAAAAAGTTCGGCCCGAAAATTGTTTCCGTAACAACTTTACAGGCTATTTCCGGAGCCGGAAAAACTTTTGAAACTTGGCCGGAGATGGTGGACAATTGCATTCCGTTCATAGGCGGCGAGGAAGAAAAAACCGAAAAAGAGCCATTGAAAATTTTAGGTTCTATAAAAGGCAAAAAAATAGTGCCGGATAAAAGTTTAAATATTTCTGCTACTTGCATACGCGTGGCGTGTTCAAACGGGCATATGGCAAGCGTGGCGGTGAAATTCAAAAAGAAACCGACAAAGGAGCAAATAATAGACGCGATAGAGAACTTCAAAAATCCGCTTGCGGGACTAGATCTGCCGTCCGCGCCAAAACAATTTATCAAATATTTTCCGGAAGATAACCGGCCCCAAACCAAGCTGGACAGGGACTATGAAAATGGAATGGGTATTACTTGCGGTAGATTTCGCGAGGATTCGGCTCTGGGCCCCGCAAAATCGCAAAGCGATCGCGGGGCAAGCTGGAAGTTCATCGCCTTATCCCATAACACTATCAGGGGAGCCGCCGGAGGCGCTATTTTGATAGCTGAGTTATTATATAAAAAGAAGTATATTAAATAATTTATAATTTAGAAATCGTGTCTGCCACCAGCTCACTCAGCTATAGTTCCGCGGACAACCCGCTGGGGTGAGCGAAACGGCTTGAGGGAAAGATGAAATTTAATAAATAAAAATGTATTATGAAAAATATTTCCAATGCCATAACTTTAATAGGGATGCCGGCTTCAGGGAAGTCTACGATCGGGAAAATTTTAGCCAAGAAATTGGGCTGGGATTTTGTTGATCTAGACGACCTAATAAAAGAAAAAACCGGAAAAAGCTATGACGAGATTTTAGAGCAAGATGGCGAGAAAAAATTATTGAATTTGGAAAATAAATTTACTTTTGAATTAGATTTTTCTGCCTACGGCGGATCTCCCGCAGGGAGAAAAAATTCTAAAAAGGGGATTATCTTTTCGCCTGGTGGAAGTATTATTTATTCTCGGGAAGCTATGGAAAAAATAAAAAATGGATCCAGAATAATTTATATGGATCTGCCGTTAGGCGAGATAGAAAAAAGATTAAAGGAAAGAGTAATCAAGGGCGGAATTGTTGGGTTAAAAGAAAATGGACTAAAAAAACTTTTTGAAGAAAGGGATCTGGCTTATAAAAAATTTACAGATGATATCATAAAAGCTGATAATTTAAGCGAAATCGATCTGTCGCAAAAAATTTTTGAACTGATAAAATAAGAATATGCTTTATCGAAGTACTAATAAAAAAATAAAAAATAAAACCTTCAAGGAGGTTTTATTTGATGGTTTGGCGCCGGATGGCGGATTATATATGCCGGAATCTTTTCCGGCTGTCAGCAAAGAATTTTTGAAAGAACTCCCTAATAAAAGCTTTATTGAAATTGCTTTAGAAATAAGCAAGCTATTTATTAGTGATATTCCCGAACCGGAATTAAAAAAAATTATAGAGGACGCTTTCAGTCCCGAAGCTTTCGGCGGTTCAGGCGAAGAATTTCCGACCCCCTTGGTTAAAATTAATGAAAAACTTTATGTGGAAGAGCTCTGGCATGGCCCAACTTTGGCGTTCAAAGATTTCGGCGCGAGATTTATGTCTAGGATGATGGGTTATTTTTTGGGACAAAGCGGGCGGGAGCTTAAAATTATCGTTGCCACTTCCGGCGATACCGGCAGCGCTGTTGCGGCCGGATTTTATAATGTGCCGAATATTAAAGTTTACATTCTTTATCCATCCGGCAAAGTGAGCGATCTTCAGGAAAAACAGCTTACAACTTTCGGAGGAAATATCACGGCTATAGAAGTAAAAGGCGTTTTTGATGACTGTCAGAAACTGGCCAAGCAGATATTGAATGATAAAGAACTTAATGGAAAAGGCGAATTTTCTTCTGCCAATTCCATTAATTTTGGCAGGTTGCTTCCCCAGATGTTTTATTATTTTTTTGGCTATGGCCAATTATTAAGGTCAAATGTCAAAGGTCAAATGTCAGAGGTTATTTATTGTGTGCCAAGCGGAAATTTTGGCAATTTAACTGCCGGGTTAATGTGTAAAAAAATAGGCCTTCCGATATCCAGATTTATAGCAGCTACGAATATAAACGACGTGGTACCCGAATATTTGCACACCGGTGTTTATAGGCCCCGTCCTTCGCAAAAAACGATGTCTAATTCAATGGATGTGGGTAATCCGTCTAACTTTGCCAGGATGCTGGATCTGTACCAAAATGACGCTAAGTTTACCCCGTTAGAGCCGGGGAAGCGTTGCGAGCCCTCACGGTCTCTAACGGGGTTAATGGCAAAAGACATTATTGGTATTAGCGTGAGCGAAGAGGAAACCGCCGAAACTATTAAGTTTGTTTATAAAGAATCCGGTTACTTGCTTGATACTCACAGCGCCGTGGCAGTGAAAGCCGCGCTTGAAAGCGGGATCGGCGATCTGATCATATCTTTAAGCACAGCGCACCCGGTGAAATTTAAAGATGCTATTGAGCCGATGATCGGAAAGAAAATAGAAATCCCGGAAAAACTTAAAGCGACGCTCAAGAAAAATAAAAAATCCATTTTGATTGAAAACAACTTTGAGGAATTAAGGAAAATATTAAAATAAAATAAACAAAACAAGCTACTTCTCGGAAACAGCATAGTTTTTCCCTGCGGAAAAACTTGCTTCTCTCTCAGAGCTTTGTCACAGACGGACCGTGCCAAAGCTCCTCCGAGACGTTCCTCAAAATAGCTTGTTTTGTTTATATAAAAAATAAATCTATATTTCAATCAATACCGGCAAGATCATCGGTCTGCGTTTTGTTTTGGTGTAAAGCAATTGGCCAATCTGGTCTCTTATAAGCCCTTTGATGTAATCCGGATCAGGTTTTTGATGGAAAGGAATACGAATCAGAACATTTTTAAGTTTGTTCCTGATGTCATCCAAAAGAGTTTTGCTCTCTTTGAGAAAAATAAATCCTCTGGAAATGATATCGGGATTTTTTAATAATTTTCCTGTTTGCCTATCTATGGTCGCGATCACGACCACCATGCCTTCTTCGGCAAGCATTAAACGATCTCTTAAAACAACCTCTTCCACAT
>JBBTYU010000029.1:0-1193 GCA_038061675.1 Patescibacteria group bacterium
TTTACATAATTGGTTTAAATAATAGCTATGCTTTACGACTAATTTAATTCACACAAAAAATTGTAAAATATTATGAAAACATCGCAACAAGTTGAAAAGGAATTGAAGGAATTTATTGAAAGGTTTTTGCTGGAGGGAAAATTGTCCGTGGAAATGGTGAAAAAATGGGTGTATGAAGAGAGCGGGGAACCGCTTGAAGCGAGTCATAAATATCAGGATAAGTTTTTTGAATATTTTGACGGAACAGAGGCGGATGTTAATGAGGTTTTGCAAATAGCGACGGACGCTTGGAATTATTTTCCGCACAAATCGCTTGGTGATAAATCTCCCCATCAGGTGGCGGAAGAATATCAGAAAAAAGACAAGAGGAAATAAATTTCAATACGAATTATGGACTTAAAATACTTTAAACTTCAAACACTGGGAATAGATAAAGAAAGATTCGGAAGAATTTTCAGTTTTGTTGATTATGGCAATGTAAATTATTGGTACGATAAAGACCGTCGAGGTAACGATGACGTTGAATTGATTAAAAATCAAAAATTAATCATTGACATTGAAAAACTTGCTAGTTTCGCCACTCTTTTTTCTGAACAAAAGCGTTTTTATTACGGTTGGAATAATCGAAAGAAAAGCAATTGGCACATTGCAATCAAAGCGGAAAAATTCGGTTTTATAAAAATTACAAAACCGATTCAATTTATAAAACACTATCTCACGGAAACGGAATTAAATAATAATTCCACTTTTGCCTTAAAAGAAAACTTGTCCGGCAAGTATATTGAAATTCCAAAAAGCAATTTTGATGTTGAAGTGAGCGTTGATGCGTTGCGACTAATGGATAAATTTGACACTTTTTGTATATTTTCCGGAGATAGCGATTTTACATATTTAGTTCAATATTTAAAAAGGAAAGGAAAGAAAATTATTGTTATTGCTTCCGGACAAGTATTTCATACGCTTAAGGATTTAGCCGATTTGTATATAAACGCTCAAACAGTTAAAGTGGATATTGCAAGCATAAAAGAAACCGCGCCCCTTGCGGGGCGCGGTTTGGATATCGGATCCGTCTCAGACGGACAAGGCAGTCAATGACTACAAAAATAATATAGCAGATCGTGATTAAAAAATCAATGACTTGCATAACCCCACCCATTTTTGCACTCGGCTGGTAATTTACTGACATAATACTT
>JBBTYU010000030.1:0-2875 GCA_038061675.1 Patescibacteria group bacterium
ATTCTGGAAACTATTTTAAGTTCGGGAAGTCTTCTTTTAAGTTCGGATTCTGAAATTAAATCCAGTTCCGAGCCGTTTATCACATTCTCTTTTTTAATTGAAAAGCCAAGTTCTTTAGCGATAGCTTCGGCTGTGCCCTGATGATCCCCAGTGACGATAATGGTTCTTATGCCCACCTGTTCAATATTGTGGATAGTTTCTTTTACGCCCTTTCTGATCGGATCCTTAAAAGAAATAGTGCCTAAAAAAGTCAGATCGGAGAATTTTTCATTAAAAAGGCCGGGTTTATTTTTTTGCTTGTCATGAGCCTGTCGAAGGATTTTTTTCAAGGCTACCCCTAAAACTCTTTCTCCGGCATAAGCCATTTTGTCTATTTCTTGATTTATCTTTTTAGTTTCTTCGGGTGTTTTATCGGACATTTTTAAAAGTATATCGGGCGCTCCAAAAAAGGTTGTAATTTCCTCATCTTTATATTCAATGGCGGACGCGGAAAATTTATTTGAAGAGTTGAAAGGCAAGAAATCATCTATTCTTATTTCTTTTTTTATTTTATTCAGGTGTATTCCATTATTAGCGGCGGCTTTGACAACAGCTACTTCCAACGGCCGTCCTATGATGCGCCATTTTTCTTGGGATTCTTTGGGATTTTCTATTACTACGTCGGTGTTGATAAGGGCGAGTTTAAGAATTTCGTCTTCATTAAAATTTTTCTCAAAACTTTGTATTTTTGAAAGAGTCATTCTGGCTTCAGTGAGTGTTCCGGTTTTATCGGTTAATATTAAAGTCGTGCTGCCAAGTGTTTCGGCGGCGAGGAGTTTTCTGACTACGCCATTTTTCTTAACTAGCCGTTGAACTCCGATTGCCAGAATTACGGTCATAGCAATTGGCAGTCCTTCGGGAATAGCCGCTACGAGTATGGCTACGGAAGTTAGAAACATTTCTAAAGTTGATTTTCCCGAGTAGATGCCGATCAGAAAAATCAGCAAGGTCGCCCCGCTTAGGAATATAGTGGCTTTGAGGCTGAAATTTGTTATTTCTTTTTGAAGGGGAGTTTTATTATCTTCTGCCCCGACCATTGAAGCGATTTTTCCAATTTCCGTATTTTTTCCGGTCGCGGAAACAATAGCATTGGCAAATCCTTGAACTGCCAAGGTGCCTCCAAAGACCATGCATTTTTGGTCGCCAAGCACGGCTTGGAAATTTACCGGTTCGGTATTTTTTTGCGCAGGCAGAGATTCTCCGGTGAGCGTTGATTCGTCAACTATAAAATTATTGGTGTAAATCAGGCGACCGTCGCAAGGAATTCTTTCTCCTTGTGAAATGTGAATGATATCGCCGGGAACAAGATCTTCGGCACCTATTCCATATTCATGGCTGTCTCTTAAAATTCTCGCCCTTTTTTCAATATAAGTTTTTAGATGGCTTAACGCTGTTTCGGCTTTATTTTCTTGGTAAAATCCTAAAAAACAATTTATTAAGGCCGCTACAATAATAAAGCCGGCATCGGTATATTCTTTTAGAGCCATTGTAATAGCGCCGGCAATTAAAAGTATAAAAATGAGAGGACTTTTTAATTGATTTAAAAATATTTTAGTTTTAGTAATTTTTGATTTTTCGGGAATAGCATTGGGGCCGAAAATAAAGCGCCTCTTTTTGGCTTCTTCTTCGGAAAGGCCTTCGCGGCTGGTTTCTAAAATATTCAGGCATTCGTGAATGGGCAGCGCCCAAAAAGATTTTTCAATTATGGATGGTAAAATAGACATTTGTTTACCCCGCACCTTTTGAGGATTGGGATTTTGTTAAATTATTTGCAGGCACCATTTTTACCTAATATTATTAGTATAATCTATATATAAGTTATCGCTATATTATTATCCTCAAAAAGTGCGGGGTTTAATTATAGCAAGAACCCGTTTATTATGTGATATAATATTTATATGCCGGGCAGTGAAAATTCAATTGGCCCCGCTCAGCGGGGCAGTAATTGAAATAAATAGTTGTCTGGCAAAATAAATAATATATAAAATAAGTCGCGAGTATTAATAATTATTGAATTTCTACTGACCCGGTATGGGAAAAATATATAATTCTGTGAAACAATTTGTTTGCGAGGAGCACCGCAAGTTTAAATTTAAAGTCGGAAATATATTGGCTTCGGGCCTATCCGGTTTTATAGCCGGAGCTGTCTTTGCCACTATTTTTTGGGTGATGGTAATGCTTTTTTTGAAATATTTTCCGCTTCTTACGCAGTATCTTGCAATTAAATAGGTTCTTATGTGCGGCATCATTGGATATTTGGGCAATAAAAAGGCTTTGCCTTTGCTAATTGATGGCCTGGAAAGGCTTGAATATAGGGGATATGATTCCGCTGGCATTGCTGTTTATTGTCGGGGTAAAATAGTTTCCATTAAGTCGGTGGGCCGTGTTAATTTGCTTAAGGAAAAAATCGCCAAGCTAGTTGACGATGTAATCTATGTTCCCAAAACAATAGAGATGCTTGAACCGATTTTGAATGTTATTCCTTTACAACTCTTAGCCTATTATATTGGGACGATGAAGGGGCATGATGTGGACAAGCCAAGAAATTTGGCGAAGTCGGTGACAGTGGAATAGGTAGAATCTAGAATTTAGAATATAGAATATAGAATATAGAATAAACCTCCGAGGTCCCAAATATTATCTGTTCTGTGGACCTCGGAGGTTATTAATTTTTACCTCTTGTTTTTTTAAAAAGGTGATGTTATTTTTAAATTGTAGTTCTTTGTTAAATTAGGAAAAGGATGGTGAATGAAATGGAAGAGAGAATAGACTTGCTTGGATTAAAAAAGGCTTTGGATTTTGGTTATCACGAGCATTCGCTTTGGGGTAACTTTAA
>JBBTYU010000031.1:0-4553 GCA_038061675.1 Patescibacteria group bacterium
TCTCTAATGCGATACTAGCCAATTTTATTTAGAACCAGGCGGGAGGAGGAAATCGTGGATTATTCCACCTTTCCGACGACCAACGCAGTTATAAATAAAATTGGCTGTATCCCTCTGGGTTGCCGTATAAGAGTTGAAAATTTCTGTGTTATGCCTCCAAGCCGTGGAATCATCCACTGGCTTGTCGGCAAGCCTGGAAATTTTCAACTTATACTGGCAACGCATAGAGAGCTATTATGAAAATAGGGTCCAGTGACGCCGATGCCGGTAGGAAATAAAAAACTGCGAGTGACTCTTTATTTTAAAATCGGCATCAGATCCTGTCCTGTCATATCTTGAGGTTTTGGAATTTTCATAAAATTTAAAATTGTAGGCGCTATATCGGAAAGTATGCCGATTGTTTCTCTTTCAGATTCGTCAACATCTTTTTTTGTCTTATTCTTAAATAGTTCTTTGGCCACTACATAAATCGGAACAGGGGATAGATCGTGTCCCGTGGTTGGTTGGGCAGTAAGCGGGTTCAACATTTTTTCTCCATTGCCGTGATCAGCCGTGATTATTAAAATGCCGCCATTTTCTATTATTTTTTTGGAGAGTTTGCCCATTTCTTCGTCAATTGTTTTCGCCGCTATCATGCCGGCATCAAAATTTCCTGTATGGCCGATAATATCGGCATTGGCATAGTTTATAAGTATAAAGTCAAAAGAATTTTCATCTAGAGATTGGATTACTCGGGCAGTAATTTCTCCCGCCATCATTTCCGGAGCTTCATCGTGGCGTACCACGTTTTTTGAGGGCACTAAAATCCTAAATTCATTTGGAAAGGTTTTGTCTTGAAGGCCGTTGAAGAAATAAGTTACGTGCGCGTATTTATCCGATTCGGCTATGCGCAATTGGGACTTGCCATTTTCAGAAATTATTCTTCCTAACGGGTTTTCTACTCTTGCTTGAGGCGAGACTACGGGCAAATTAAATCTCGGCGAGTATTCGGTCATAGTGGCGATATAAAGATTAGTAAATTTTTTAACCGGAAATTCCTTGAATTCCGGATTAATAAATGTTTCTACCAATTGCCTGATGCTGTCTTCTCGGAAATCAAAAAATATCAATCCGTCGCCGTCTTTAATGCCGTTATTTTCAGGGCCTATCAAGTGAGGTTCAATAAATTCATCGCTTAAGTTTTTATCGTAATTTTTAAATATAAGCGATTTATAGTCATCGATAATTGGGCCGTCGCCAGTTAAAGTGTTATAAGCTTTTCCGGTACGATTCCAATGCCGATCCCTGTCTAGCGCGTAATATCGGCCGATAAGACTGGCTATTTTAACAGTTGGAGATAAAACAGCTTCAATTCTGGAAAGCAATCCGCCGGCGGACTTTAATGGGCTATCTTTTCCGTCGGTATATAAATGCAGGTTTACTTTCGGGATATTATTTTTCTTTGCAAACTCAACCAGTCCCAATAAATGCTCTAAAGAAGCATGAATGTTAGCATCGGTTAAAAGTCCTGCGATATTTAGGGTGCCGGTATTTTTTTTAACGTGTTCAGCGAGATCTAAAAGAGTTTTGTTCTTGAAAAAAGAGCCATCTTGGATAGACATGCTTATTCTAGGGTAGTGCTGAAAAATTATTTTGCCCGCGCCAAGAGTTAAATGCCCAACCTCGCTATTTCCTTCTTCTCCCCAAGGAAGTCCTATAGCTATGCCTGACGCTTGAAGCGCCCCTGAAGGAAAATGGCTTTTTATGTAGTCTATATTCGGCGTGCCTTGCGTATAGATCGGGTTTGATCCGTCTTTTTTTCCTATGCCCCATCCATCAAGCACCGCTAAAACAATTTGTCGTTTCATTAGTTTTAATTTTAATATTTATAAAGAAAAAGCGCCTACCGCCAGCCTGTCCAACTATAGTCTCACAGACAGAGGCGCGCAGAAAGCGCGACAACCGTTTCACTAAGTCGCGCGAACGGAGAGCGCGCCTCAAGAGTGAGACACACAGTTGGGCAGTCATGCGGTAGGCGCGCGTATTTACCGTAAATATATTTATTCGTACTAATTCGCTATTAGATGATTGTATAGCCCTTTACGTATTTATATTTATTAATTATAATACAAATATCGTAAAAATTGTAAAAATCGTAAATTTAAAGTTTATAAAATAATTAATCAGTTCCTAATAAATTCAATTTAATGAAATACTTAGGCAACAAAATAAAATATGTTTTCAGATCCATTTTTTTGGCTTTCTTTAGCCATCGCAATAATTTTAGGGTATCTTACTCGTCATTTATTGGTATCTAAGCAGGCAGGTTCCGCAGAAGAGAAAATAAAATTTAAACTGGAAGAAGCCCAGACTCAAGCCAAGGGTGTAATTTTGGAAGCCAAAGATAGGGCGGCTCTTTTGCTGGAAGAAGTTAAAAAAGAAGAAAAGGAGGGCAAATCCCAATTATTAAAGTTTGAAGACAGGCTTATTAAAAAGGAAGAGTCTTTAGAAAAACAATTTGCGGATATAGCTTCCCAGAAAGGTTTTTTGGAAAAGGGGATTTCCGATGTTGGCGCGAAAAAACTGGAAATTGAAGAATTAAGAAAACAAATTCTTTCGGAATTAGAAAAAGTCGCCAGACTTTCCGTGGAAGATGCCAAGAAGCAAGTTTTGGACAGAATCAAAGAAGATCACGGTATTGAATTAGCCAAGGCTTTACAAAAATTAGAAAAGGAAAGGCGCGAAGAAATTGAAAAAAAGAGTTTGGATATTATTACTTCCGCAATTCAGAGATATTCTCGTTCCCATGTAGCTGATATCACGACCAGTGTTTTTCAATTGCAGGACGAAGAGCTAAAGGGAAAGATTATCGGGAGAGAGGGCAGAAATATTAGGACTTTGGAGCGTCTTACCGGCGTGGAATTTATAATTGACGAAACTCCGGACGCAGTAGTAATCTCTTCGTTTGATCCGCTTAGAAGAGAGGTGGCAAGATTGGCTTTGGAAAAATTAGTAAAAGACGGGCGCATTCAGCCGGCTAAAATTGAAGAAAAAGTTGAAGAGGCCAAGCAAGAACTTAATAAGAGAATTGAAGAAATTGGAGAAAATGCTGTTTTGGAAGTTGGAGTTATCGGTATTCCGAAAGAGATCATTACGCTTTTGGGCCGGCTTTATTTCAGATCCAGTTTCGGCCAGAATGTTTTGATCCACTCCATAGAAATGGCTCATATTTCAGGCATGATAGCTGCCGAGCTTGGAGTCAATGTTGAAATTGCCAAGAAAGGCGCCTTGCTTCACGATTTAGGAAAAGTGATAGACCATGAAGTTGAGGGAAGCCATGTGGAGATTGGAATTAAGCTGCTTAAAAAATATGGAGTTGATGAAAGGGTAATTGCCGCTATGCAATCGCATCACGAGGAATACCCGTTTTCTTCACCGGAGTCTTATATAGTAGCCGCGGCCGATATTCTTTCCGCCGCCAGGCCGGGCGCCAGAAGGGGAACGATGGAGAATTATATCAAGAGGCTTCAGGATTTGGAAAAAATAGCAATGACTTTTGAAGGCGTAAAAAATGCTTATGCCGTTTCAGCCGGCAGAGAAATTAGAGTTTTCGTTGTTCCTGAAAAAATCGATGATTTTGGCGCTTTGCAGCTTGCCAAAAATATCGCTTCAAAGATAGAAACCGATCTGAACTATCCGGGCGAGATAAAAGTGAACGTTATCCGGGAAATGAGGGCTGTAGAAGTGGCTCGGTGATTTTTGCATTCCGCTCTGCCCGCCCAATTGCCTACGAGAACCGGAGTCCGTTCCGTCCAGCGCGGGACGGCTCCTGCATTCCTCGCTCCGACGGCAGAACCTAGCCCGTCGGAGCTCCGGAGCTTCTCCACGGCAACTGGGCAGGCAGAGCTTTTTAAATTTGACGATTGTAAAATGTTTCCGAGATGTTCCTCAAAATAGCTTGTTTTGTTTACCACCTTATTTTTATTTTGTAAAAATCCGACCTCGCTTAGTTGTTTTTCAAGAAAAAGTTGCTATTGACAAAACAAATAAAGTATGCTATCCTATAAAAATAATAAAGAACCTTAAAATATAAATAGTGGTCATAGCCAAAAGGCGCGGATATTACGACTGACGTGATCGTAAATAAAAATCGGTGTTTTCTGGCTATGACTACAGTATTTGGTCAAGCTCCTCCTCGGATAAGAGGGAATGTAAGGCGGGCAATTAAGCCCAAAGGAGAGTGTTATGAAAAACGAAAACGAGAATGAGTTTGCGAGTGCGAGTTTCACGGCTGGCCAGTTGAATGCCATCGTGAAGAAACTCGGCGGAAAAGAGGGGGCGATGGCATTTCTGCGCGACGAAACTGCGGTTACTGCGAAGAACGATGCCTTCCGCGTCCGAGTCAACCATGACTTGAGCGTGAAAGAAGCGGTCAGCGCCGGGAAATACGACTGGGAGAATGACGACATCAACGACAAGAACTTCCCGTCCAAGCGTTCCGGTTTGGCGCAGATAGACATCCGTCTCGTTCATTTCAACAAGGATATGTCCTCCGAGGACGTCCTCAAAGAACT
>JBBTYU010000032.1:0-12165 GCA_038061675.1 Patescibacteria group bacterium
GTGACATGGAAGAAGTCGTAACAAGGCACGCGTAGCGGAAGCTGTGCGTGGATCATTTTATTTAAAATTTTTGCTTCGGCAAAGATTAAGAACGATTGTCCGTCGTTTGACGGATAAATAAGTGTTGGTCGCGGAGCTTTAAGTCGCGACTCCCAAGATCTGCTGATTTATCAGGAGATACGGGTAAGGTTGAGATAACTAAAAAGTTTTTAAACTACATTGAAAACAAAAAACGCCGGAATGGGCGTCTTTTGTTTTAATGTTTGTTGGATAGGCATAGTTGCTCCAGACAATTGTTTTCGAGGAAACAGCATAGTTTTTCCCAGCGGAAAAACTTGCTTCTCTCTCGGCGCGAAATCGCCTCCGAGACGTTCCTCAAAAATAATTATCCGGAGCGGGTAAGGGGAGAATGGTATGTGTTAAAATAAATTTATGTCTTTAACTACAATTATCGGAACTGCAGGGGCGTTAATTATTTTAGTAAGTTTTATTTTAAACGAAATTCATAAATTAGACAGTGAAAGCTTTATTTATGATTTTGCAAATTTTATTGGCGGAAGCCTTTTGGCTATTTACGCCTATCTTCTTTCAAGTATTCCGTTCTTAATTCTGAATGTTGTATGGGCTATAGTTGCTTTACGAGATGTTATTTTGGACTTAAGAAATAAATAACCTGATTTTTTTAAAACACGTTAGTTTTTTTATTTTTATGATATAATATATAGGTATTTCTTTCCGACTTCTTAGGCGGAACTAGAAATCCTTTACCCTGTTAAATGCTCTTTGAGCAATTTTGCCAGGGCAAAATTATTTAACAGGGTGCTCAAATTTGTAGATAAATTTTGTCGCTACAAAGATGAGCTCCAAAATTTATACAAATTTGGCATGGCAAAAAGAATTTTATTAATTGAAGACGATCCGTTTTTATCTTCGCTTTTAAAGAACCGTTTTATAAAAGAGGGGTACGAAGTAGATTCGGCTCAAACCGGAGACGCGGGAATTAAAGCGCTTAAAGAAAGCAGCCACGATTTGATTCTTTTGGATTTAATTCTTCCGGGAAAATCAGGATTTGAAGTGATGGAAGAAATAAATATGGATCCCGCCGCGCCAAAAATTCCCATTTTAATAATTTCCAATTTGGGGCAAGAGAGCGATATAGAAAAAGGCAAGGAGCTGGGCGCGGTTGGTTATTTGGTTAAAGCCCGCACTTCAATCGATTTTTTAATTAACAAGGCTAAAGAGTTTTTAGTTTAGAAAATTATAATCGTCATTGCGAGGGCTGCCGAAGCAATCTATTTGAAAGGCAAAGATTGCCACGTCGCAGACTCCTCGCAATGACAAGGGATAGATTTTTTTAGTTATCAACAGACTGCATTCCATATAATCTAAAAATAGTATATAATTATATACGAAATTAAAATTAACATTTACGCCTAAATGTATACGGCGTGAAATCACTATTTGGTATGAATAAAATAAACGCAAAAAAGGGCTTTACTCTTATAGAGTTATTAATCGTCATCGGTATTTTGGCTATTTTAGCCACCGTAACGTTATTAGTTTTAAATCCAGCGCAGATGTTTGCGCAGGCCAGAGATTCGCAAAGAATTTCTGATTTGAATTCTCTTAAAAGCGCTATTGCTTTGTATCTGTCCACAGTATCTTCGCCTTCATTAGGCACTAATTGTTCTACTGCTTATTATGGAACGATGGCTACTAGTGGTGCCGCTACCGCCACTGCTCTATGGGGAACCGGCAACCTTCATGTTACTTGGACGGTTGCAGACGCTACTTCAACGGTTGGCACTACCGGCTGGGCTCCGGTGGCTTTAGGAAGCATTCCTGGTGGCTCTCCGATAAGCTCTCTGCCCGTAGATCCTACTAATTTTTCCGTTTCTTTAAACTCCAATCAAACTATAACTTCGGCTTATTATTATGCTTGCAGTTCCACGCAGACGACTTTCAAGCTGGTGGGAAATATGGAAAGCCAGCGTTATGCCAAAGACGGCACCGATGATAAAGAATCTACGGATGGTGGAATAAATTCAGCTTATTACGAAACCGGAACTAATATTTCCGCTGGTTTGTAATGCCGGCTCCGTACAAATGATTTTAATTTGGTGAAAACATTTATACAGAGTCGACTGTTTGTGATATAATTTTTAGATGAGGCAAGCCAAAGGATTTACCTTAATTGAACTTTTAATCGTTATTGCTATCTTGGCTATTTTAGCCACGGTAGTTCTTTTAGTTATCAACCCGGTGCAAATGTTCGCGCAGGCCAGGGATTCCCAGAGGATTTATGATATAAATACTTTAAGCAATGCTACCGCGCTTTACTTAACGACCGCCACTAGTCCCGACTTAGATCATACTGGGGGTTTTGTTTGCGGGACTAATTATGGCGCGACAGTAACTGGAGCCGCTGAATCTTTTGTTGGTTCGGGCACTATATATGCCGCCTTTACTAGAGTGGTAACTGGTTTGGGGTGGGTTCCTGTTGCCTTTACGTCAATTACCGGCGGTTCTCCGTTGAATGCTCTTCCTATAGACCCGACTAATACAGTTGCTTCAACGTATAGTTATACCTACGCTTGCGATAATACTAATAAATGGTTTGAGTTCGATGCAAATATGGAAAGTGATAGATATAGGAATGGCGCTAGCGGCGCTAATGATGTAGAGTCAACCGACGGCGGCGATACTTCTACCATATATGAAGTGGGCAATGATCCGGGGTTGGATTTGTAGTATGCGAAAAGCGCAACATAATGCAAATCTACAAATATATACTAATGCTACAAATAAAGAGTTAAAGATTAGTAATTTGTATCATTCGTATCCGTCTGCGGATTTGTAGATTAGTATTATATTTATTTTTTATCCCCACGTAAAAGTCGGGGATTTTTGTTATAATAAATGTAATCACTGAATAACGAATTAATACTAATTTATGAATAAAGAAATAGGACAGATGAAATTCGTATATTTTGTATTTGATTCGTACATTCGTACAAATTAGTTACTAGTTGATTATATGCAGATACCGGTCCAAAAATTAAAAGAATTGATAGTCGCGGAGAATTTTATTTCTGCCGCTGATTTTGATGTTTTAGCCGAGGAAGCGGCTAGGCTCGGACATAATGTCTCGGATGTTTTGGTTTCTAAAAGCTTGGTTTCGCCGGAATATTTAGCCGATTTATTATCGTCTTATTTCGGCGTGGAAAAAGCCAATCTTAATGCCAGAGTAATTGATAAAGACATTCTCCAACTTTTACCGGAAGAATTAGCCAGGCAGAAAAAATCCATTGTGTTTGCCAAAGAAGAAAATGGAATTTTTGACGTGGCCATGGAAGATCCGAGTGATTTAGCCATTATTGAATTTTTGGAACAAAATTTAGGCGGAAAAGTAAAGTCATTTTTAGCTTTAGGAGGAGATTTAAATAAAGGCTTTGCCATGTATGGCAAGGAGATGTCGCAAGATTTTCGCCAAACTATTGAAGAAAATATTAAGGAATCTTTGCGAATGGGCAAAAGAGGCGATGAGGCCGCCACAGAAGTTCCTATCGTGGCCATTGTGGATAATTTGATTTCTTACGCTCTTTCAACTCGCTCATCAGATATTCATTTTGAAATTTTTCAAGACGGAATTTTAGTCCGTTACAGAGTGGACGGCGTGCTTCATGAAATTATGAAGGTGCCCAAAGAAGTTCATTCCGCCATTGTAGCCCGCGTGAAACTTTTAGGGGGATTAAAAATTGATGAACATTACAAGCCGCAAGACGGGCGTTTTAGATATAAAATTTCCGGCGGCAAGGATGTGTTGGACGTCAGGGTTTCCATACTCCCGACGTATTATGGCGAGAAAGTGGAAATGCGTCTTTTGGCCTCCGCTCAAAGGCCTTTATCTTTGAAGGAAGTCGGTTTGCTTGAAGATGAAGCGGAAATAGTTTTGGAAAATATTAAAAAAAGCTACGGCATGATATTGGTTTGCGGCCCTACCGGTTCCGGTAAAACAACAACGCTTTATTCCATTCTCGGCCTTTTAAACAAGCCGGAAGTAAATATAGTTACCATTGAGGATCCTATTGAATACGACATTAAATTTATAAACCAGACCCAAATAAATCCGCAGGCGGGAATTACTTTTGCCAACGGCTTGAGATCTATTTTGAGGCAGGATCCGAATATTATTATGGTCGGTGAAATCCGCGACGTAGAAACAGCTGATATTTCCGTGCAAGCGGCTTTAACCGGTCATTTGGTGCTTTCTTCTTTGCACACCAATGATGCGCCGACAGCGGTGCCAAGGCTGATAGATATGAATATAGTGCCATTTTTGGTGGCGGCGGTAATCAATATGGTTTTGGCTCAAAGATTGGTAAGGAGCATTTGTTTAGAATGCATATATTCTATGAAGCCGGGCAAAGACGTAATTGATGTAATTAAAAGGCAGTTAAAAGAATTAGGAATTGAAGAAACTTTCAAAATGCCTAAATTAATTTATGCCGGAAAAGGCTGCCAAGCTTGCAATGGAACGGGGTATCGAGGCAGAACCGGTATTTTTGAAATTTTAAATATTACCGAGGATATAAGAAAATCTATTATTAGCCCCGATTTTTCTTTGGATGGTTTGAAAAAAGCGGCCAGGGCCCAGGGCATGATCAGTATGTTTGAACACGGTTTAAGAAAGGCGGAACTGGGAATGACTACGGTTGAAGAAGTATTAAGAGTAATCAGAGAATAATATAAACTAAAACAATTTCTAATTTCTAATTTCTAATTTCTAAATAATGACCCAAGCTCCAAAACCCAATAAATTCAAAAGATATATTCCCAATTCAGTTATTTGGAATTTGGGATTTATTTAGGTCAATTAGAGCAATTAGGTCAATTAGAAATTTAAAAAAGATTTTAAAAATAAATTCGTATGATTAGTATCATTAGTACAATTAGTATATTAGTATCATAACTATGAAGTTTCACTATGTAGCCTCCGATTCAACGGGAAGAATTATTGAGGATAATTTTGAAGCCCTAAATTCTTATGATGTTTTAAATTTTTTAGCTAAAAAAGGGTTGCGGCCTATTTCTATTAAAGTATCCAGGAATATTGACATAAGCTTTCAAAAATTTTTTGGGCAGTCGATCACCATAGAAGATAAGATATTTTTGACCAAATATCTTTCTTTGATGTTGAGGGCCGGCACTGATTTATTTAAAGCCATCACTATTTTAATTCAAGATTTTGAAAAGCCGGTTTTAAAAGCTCTTTTAATTGAAATTAGAAATACTCTTGAAAAAGGACAGCCGTTTTATATCACTTTTTCCAAATATCCAAAATATTTTTCTAATGTTTTTACAAGTTTAATCAAGGCCGGCGAGGTTTCCGGAAATTTGGAAGAAATTTTTCATAGTCTAAGCGTATCTTTGCAGAAAGATCAGGAACTTTACGGAAGAGTGAGATCGGCTTTTATTTATCCTATTATTCTTATATCCGTTTCGGCTTTAATTCTTTTGCTTTTAGTGAGCTTTGCTTTGCCAAAGATAGCCGATGTTTTTATGAAGTCCGGTTTTAAGGTGCCAACATTTTCTAAAATTGTTTTTTCTATTGGCCTTTTTACCAATGATTATAAAATGATTATTTTTCCGGGACTTTTTATTTTGATTATTATTCTTTATTATTTCTTTGCAAAAACAATTCCCGGCAGACAAATTGTTTCCCGTTTTATAAATAAAACTCCGCTTGTAAATAAAGTAATGAAAGAAATGGCCCTTCAAAGATTTGCTTCCACTCTCGCTTCTTTAATGAAGGCCGGTCTTCCTATTTTAGATTCATTGGAAATTACCGCCGATGCGGTGGGATCAGAGGAACTTCGGCAGTCTTTGCTTAGAATTTCCAGAGAAGGAGTGGCTAAGGGATTAACTATCGGCGAGGCTTTTCGTAAAGAGCCTTATTTTCCAATGACTATCACAAACTTGATCGCTGTGTCTGAAAAAGCCGGACATACAGAAGATATTTTAAATACTTTAGCGGAATTTTACACGACGGAAATTGACGGCCGGGTCAAAAATTTAGTTTCTTTTTTGGAGCCAATTTTGCTTTTGGGCATTGGCGTAATCATTGGAACCATTGCTTTAGCCGTTATAGTGCCGGTTTATCAGCTGGTGGGGGGAATGTAATATGCTAAAACAAGTTCAAATGTTAAAACTCAAATTTCAAATCAAGTCCAAAAACTCAAATGTTAAAAATTTGGATTTTGGATTTTAATCATTGATTTGATATTCGGATTTTGTTATTTGTATTTATAGATTAGTTTTTATTTTTTAATTGAAATATTGTATAATAAAAAATATGATAAAGCCACGAAACAAAGGCTTCGCCCCGCGCACTTTCAAGAAAGTGAGGGGATTTACCCTAATCGAGCTTATAATAACTTTGGGTATAGCGGTTATTTTGGGCGGTGTTAGTATGTCCAGTTATTTTGGCTATCAGTCTCAGCAAGGCGTTGATGGCGCGTCTAGCGAATTATTAGGAACCTTAAGAGACGCGCAACAAAGAGCCAAGTCTCAAGATAATAGTTCCGCTTGGGGCGTTTATATAAACGCTGTAAGCGGCGCCTATGATTATTATGAAGTTTATTACGGCGCCAATGCTACTACTTCTAAAATAACTTTGCCGACAGATGTAGAATTTTCCGCTCCGGCTCAAGGAGCAACTTTAGAAATAGTTTTTGCCAAATCAACGGGACTGCCTAGTTCTGCTGGCCCCGCCACAATTATTTCTAAAAGAAGCAGTTCCATTTCAGAATCAATAACTCTCAATACGATTTCGGGTTTAATAAGTTTAAGTAATTAATTAACAAATGAATAATCAAAAAGGCCAATCTTTAGTGGAAATATTAATTGGTTTAGGCGTTATTTCAATTATGATTACCGCGTCTTCATACGCCCTAGTTTCGGTTTTAAGGAATAGCACCGTAAATGAACAGAATCAATCCGCTGGCTTAATTGGAAATAGTCTTTTGGAATCGGCCGCTGTTTTAGCCGAAGCGAATTGGAATGGAATTTATAATCTTTCAAAGGGCTCGGCTAATCATTATTTTTTGATAAATTCTCCGACCACGACTCCTTTGGCTGTGGTAGGCGATGAAAGCGTTTTATCGGAAAATATAATCAATGGTTTGGTCGGGCATTGGAAATTTGATGAAATTTCTACTAACACTACTCGGGCTTATGATTCTTCAGGTACGGGGAATTTAGGCGCTTTAACTAATAGCCCGACCAGAACGGCAAGCGCCAGTTGCAAGGTGGGGGCGTGTTTGAGTTTTGATGGGCTAGACGATCATATTCAGACTTCTGGCGCCAACTTATCTTCTGGAAGCGGCTTTACCTATTCTATGTGGATAAAACCAAACTTTAGTACCTATCAACAACCTTTAATTCATTGGGGAACTACTTCTGTCGTGAGGTTATATTGGAGATTTGAAAGCGCTAGTCGTTTATATATTGATGAGAGCGCTGTTGCGCCAACAAATGTTAAAATGTATTGGAATGGAGCTTTGTTTTGTTCAAGTTATGATTGTAATGGAAATGTTCCCGCTTATTCAAATGGTAATTGGTATTTCGTAGTTGTTACGGGAAATCTTACGGGGGACTCAATGAGTAATGTGCCCATTCTTATTGGTTCGGGCAACCCTACTCACGCGGGAAGGTATTTTAATGGTTCAATTGATGATGTCCGTATTTATAATCGCGTTCTTTCCGCCACCGAAATTTCCCAGCTTTATAACAGCCCCGCTTATTCCCGTTATTTCTATGTTGATAATGTGAAAAGAACCTTGTGCGGAACAGGTGTAATTACAACCGATGCGGAAAGCACTTGTCTTGGCGCTAGCGGAGTAAGCGAGGATCCTTCTACTCAAACAATAACAGCGAACACTTCTTGGAATTTAAAAGGAGTTTCCGGGTCGTTGGAAAATTCAATTTATATGACGCGCTGGGTAAACAGCGTTTCTAAACAAACCGACTGGGGAGGGAGCAGTGGAACTGCCGGAGCGGTTTCTGAATTTGGAACAAACTATTTTGATTATTCAGGCATTTCAACTACCACCTCGGGGGCGATTAAAGTGAGCGGAATTTAAAGAATTAACGGATTAACGAGTTAACGTATTAACGAATTGGTACGAATATACGAATAAAATCTGTCATTCCCGCGAAAGCGGGAATCCAGAGAAAAAGACTGGATTCCGCATCCACCGCCATGGCGGGGCAGGCAAGTGCGGAATGACAAGGAATAAAGAAAATCAAAGCAATGAATAAAAAATCTAAAATATCAATATTCTTATCAGTGCTGATTGTCAGTGCTTCTATTTTTGTCGGTTTAAAAGTTTTTGCCGCTACTAATATAGACGCCACTAATCCCAATTACTATGCTTGGAACGATGTAATCGGCTGGATTGATTTTTATTCTACCGGCAATGTGTATATTTCCGGATCGACTTTGATTGGTTTTGCCAGTTCTAGTGTTGGTTATATTGCTTTTGATTGTGGCACCTCTCCAAATCCGCCCGCCGATTGTTCTACTACTTTTTCTAACTGGAAAGTAACGAATACGGGCGGAACTTTAACCGGCTGGGCTTGGAATGATCAGATTGGCTGGATTAGTTTTAATTGCAGTAATGTGCAAGACCCATGCATTTCTCCTGTTTATGGAGTTTCTTTATCAGGTGTTGAATTTAGCGGCTGGGCCTGGAATGATGTGATCGGCTGGATTAGTTTTAATTGCAGTAATTCGGGCACTAACGGCTGTACTACTCCAGGCATTGATTACAAAGTTAAAAAAAGCGGTGGCGGCATTACGGCTAGCGCCTATCTTGTTTCCAGCACTTTTGATACCGGCGCGGCCAGCGGAGTTGTTTATAATACTCTGTTGTACCAAGGGAGCAAACCAACCGGAACGCAGGTGGGTTTTCAATTAGCCGTTTCTGATAGTTCTAGCGGTCCTTGGAGTTTTAGCGGATACGATGGCACGGATACGACTTATTACACTCCTACTTCTTCAAATGTGCCGATAGCCCTAAATTCAACGCTTTATAAAAATAAAAGATATTTCCGCTATAAAGTTTTTCTTGATTCTGATGTAAACCGCACTGTAACCCCGCGAGTTGATGATGTTGTTGTAACGTGGAGCCGATAAATTTGGTATAATTAACTATGTCGGCAGATTGAATTAAAATTAAAAAACGTATAAATGAGTAAATTAAATAAAGGTTTATTATTATCAGTAATTTTATTAGCGATTGTTTTGGGTATTATTCTTTGGGCGCCAAGTATTTTCGGATCATCTTATTACGCGGTTTATTTAACAAGCGGTGATTTGTATTTTGGACAAAAGGCTTGGTATAGTCCGCGTATTTTGACCGATGTCAGAGTAATTCAACAGCAAAAAGACGCAAAAGATCAGCCGGTTTTAAGCCTGGTGGATTTTAGCAAGAGCGTTGTTTGGGGACCAGCCGGAGATTTAAGATTGAATGAAAAAAGCATATTATGGACATCTAAATTAACCGATGAAAGCCAAGTTGTTAAACTTATTAAGGAAGGGAAATAAGAAAAATTTAGGCAGGATGGGGGTCGCCGCGTTACCAACTCTTCTTTTAGTTGGTGGAATTATTACGGCTATATCCATATCCCTAACTACTTCTATTTATCTTTATATTAATTCAACTTATGGAGCTAACCTGGGTTTGCGCGCTTTGTCCGCCGCTAAATCAGGAATTTATGACGGCATGATGAAGGTGGCCAGAGATAAAGACTTTAACACTTCTTATAGTTTGTCTATTGGCGCGTATAGCGCCGCAGTTAGTGTTTATAAAGATACTCCCACGGTTGGAAAATCAAAGATTACTTCCACGGGCAGCGCGCTCACCAGAAAGAAAAAAATAGACGCAATAGTTTCGGTGGATTCCATAACTGGTTTAATAAAATTAGAATCAATGGTAGAGGCAGCATTATAGATAAATTAAAAAATTAACGAATTAACGAATTAGAATTCCAACTCGTGAACTCATTAACTGAATAATAAATGATTTCAATTTTAAACAAATATCCGAAAATTGAAAATTTGATTAAAAAAATAATCAAATTGTTAAAATCCGAAACAATAATCGGCGGTATTAGTATTAGCAATACCGCTATAAGATTTGTGAGGCTTAATGATGGAATTATTGAAAAGATCGGCGTTGTTTTGGAGCCTGGCGTAATTGTGTTTGGAAAATTAAAAAATAAAGAATCCCTTCTAAGGGCATTATTAGCCTTGCGTTACAAGTTAGGCGGTCCTAAGGAGAATATTCATATAATAGTTTCTCTCCCTTCGGACAATGTTTATACCCAGTCATTTAGCATTCCAATTATTGAAGATCGCTTGATAAATGAAGCCGCGAAATTAAATCTTCAGCTTCTTTCTCCGATTGATATTAAAACCGCTTATACCGATTGGGAAAAAATAGGCGAATCTCAAGAAGAGGGCGGCAAGATAGAGCTTTTGGGCGGGTTCACTAATAAAATAACCGTTGATGAGTTCACTTGTGTTTTTAGAGAGGCGGGTTTTGGAATTGTGGCTGTTGAGTTTTCCGCCCTTTCTTTGGCTCGCTTGATAAAAACAGAATCTTTAAACGCTAATTTTGAAAAGCCCCAGGTTTTTTTGTCGGTTTCCAGCGATGGGCCTGAATTTTTAATAATTAAAAACAGTAAGCTTTATTTTAATTATTTTTTCCCATGGACGTCGGTGGAGGGCAGGCAAATTTCTTTTTCTGATTTTGGAAATATTTTAACCCAGGAAATGAAAAAGGTTTTAAATTTTTATAGCAGTCATTGGAATGCGCAGCTTAATGATTTAATTTTGATTACCCAGGGGCTTTATAGCGAAACAGAAAACATCATTAAAAATAATTTTCCGGGAATAAATATTAGAACATTCGCATTGAATGAGAAGTTTTCAAAATTTAATTCTTCTTGGTATTCGGCTTTGGGCGGCGCTATTAGAGGCAAAATTTCCAGATCAGACGACAATTTTATCAGTCTTATGGATGTCGGCACCGAACAGGGTTTTTTTGAAAGCAGGGCGGAGTATTTTGTAAAAATATGGCGAATGATTATTTTATCCACTTTAAGCATTATTGTTTTCTCCTTCTTTCTTAGCGATATCTTTTTCTTGAGAGTTTCTAATAATTTAGAAACTCAAATATCTTCAATAGTTCAACGCCAAGAAAGCCAAGAAGTTTTAGATTTGGAGAAAAAAGCTACTGAATTTAATAATCTTATAGCCAAGGCTTTGTACGCTAAAAAGAATAGCCGTCAAATTTCTAAGTTTTTTGGCGTTTTTAATCAAATTGCCGGCAATGAAATAAGCATTCAAAAAATTATTTTTGATTCAGATAGAGCCACGGTGCTGATAACGGCTATTGCCAAGAGCAATCAAGCGGTAATCAATTTTAAAAATAGTTTGGCCAGTCTTAAAGAGTTTAGAAACGTAGAATTTTCATTTACCAGCACCACTAATAATGTTGATGGCACGATAAATTTTCCGATTACTTTTGGGGTGAATATATAATTAAGAAATTTCTAATTAACCTAATTTCTAATTTCTAAATAATGACTCAAACTCCAAAACCCAAATCCACCCCAGCCCTCCTTTACAAAGGAGGGAGACAGATAAACCCCCCTTTACAAAGGGGGAAAGAGGGGGATTGGGATTTATTTAGGTCAATTAGAGTAATTAGAAATTAGAAATTTCGATATGGCTTCCTCAAAGACCCCTTCTAAAATTTCTTTATTTTTCTTACTGATCCTTTTTAATACAAAATCAAGGGCTTTGCCGCCTTCTTCTTTCGGTCTGATGCCGATCCTTAATCTCCAGAAATTTTTGGATCCGATTTTATTGATAATGTCTTCAATTCCTTTATGTCCGGCCGAACTGCGGTCTATGGATAATTTGTATTTGCCAAGAACGATATCGGAGTCATCCTGAATAACCAATAAATTTTCCGGCTTTCCTCCCGTCCTTTCTAAAATAATTTGAGCCGCTGCTCCGGATTCGTTCATAAATCCGCCATTTTTTGCAAGGATTACTTTTTCCGGAAATATGTTTTTCTTCATCAAAAAGTC
>JBBTYU010000033.1:0-7796 GCA_038061675.1 Patescibacteria group bacterium
CCGGAAATTTTTGGCAGGTATTTTTATTAAGAGCTATTGATAGGGGCGGAAAGGGACTTAGGGATCCGCCACGCGACGCGTTGATCTCTGAATCGGTTGAACCAAGCGAATTAGGCAAATCTTTTGGTTATCATAGGGCTATGGATACTACCGGAAAAGTATTGGGACCTTTGGCCGCCATAATTATTTTGCCATTGGTATTGGGCGACTATAGGTTGCTTTTCAAAATTGCTTTTGTTTTTGGTATTTTGGCTGTAGTTGCTTTCTTTTTTGTGAAAGAAATTAATCCGCCGGTTGGCGAAAAAAAATTTGATAATTTAAAATTTAAAGATGACGGCATAAAAGCCAGTGATATCAAAAAAATATTTTCTCTTAGCGAATATACAAGAGAATTCAAATTATTCATTCTTTCCATTTTTATTTTTGGTTTGGGAGAGATGCCTATCGCGCTTACTCTATTGAAGTCCAAAGAAATAGGTTTGGATGGATTTTCCATTCCTTTAATGTACCTTATTTCCAACCTTGCTTTTGTTTTATTTGCTATTCCGGCCGGTCGCATATCTGACAAGATCGGTGAAAGAAAAATATTAATTCTGGGTTTCTTGGCGGCTATAATCGCCTATGTGAATTTAGCGGTTTTTAGCAATCTTTATTTTGTAGTTTTGGGCTTTATTTTTATTGGGCTTTATTCGGCTATGACAGATGGAGTGGAAAGAGCTTTGGCCAGCAAATTAGTAGTCCATGAAAAGCTGGCGGCCGGGCAGGGATTTTTGAATGCCGCCGTCGGTATCTCTTCATTGCTTTCCAGTTTGATTGGCGGTGGGATTTGGACTATTTTTGGATCGGGACCGGCTTTTGTTTATGGTATTTTTATGATGGCAATTGGCTTATTTGCCTTTATTATTTTAAATAAAAATAAAAAGGAAGCTTAATAAGATAAATAATTTTATGAAGAAAGAAAAACCCCAGCTTACATTCAGAAAAGCAACACCAAAAGATGCGGATGTGTATTTAGAATTGGAAAAAACTGCAATTGGGCAAAAAACATATTCCGGTATTAAAGATAAGGAAGAAGCATTGCAGGAATTTTCTGAGAATGAAGTGTATTTAATATACAAAGATGGAGGGCTTGTTGGTAGTACGGAATTTGAAATGAAAAGTCCAGATCACGCATATTTGGCTGGAGTAGTTATTCATCCAAATTTTCAAGGGCAAGGCATTGCGCGTGAGGCAACATTATTTCGATTAGAAAAATTAAAAAACGTGAAAAGAGTTGATGTTGTTACTCATCCTGAAAACTTTAAAATTATTAATTTGTATCAGTCGTTGGGATTCAAAATTGAAAAACGTATAGAAAATTATTTCGGGGATGGGGAACCGAGGGTTATGATAGTTCGGACTCTAAAATAATTTTAAAGGTAAAAAAGCTTGAATTTTGTTATAATGAATATAATAAATATTTAACAAAATTATGAAAACAAAAATTGCAATAAATGGTTTTGGTAGGATCGGACGATTATTATTCAGGGAAATGTGGAAAAATAAAGATTTTGAAATTGTTGCCATAAACGATCTGGGCGACATTGAAAATCTCGCCTATTTATTAAAATATGACACGGTCTACAGGCAATTTAGCGAGGAGGTGAAGGTTGAAAACGGGGAATTGGTCATTGGTGGAAAAAAAGTAAAAGTTTTGCAGGAAAAAGACCCGGCTTTATTGCCTTGGAAGAAAATGGATATAGATGTGGTTATTGAATCTACCGGAGCTTTTGAATCTTTTGAAAAAGCAGAAATGCACTTAAAAGCCGGCGCTAAGAGGGTAGTGATTACCGCTCCGGCAAAAGACGGAGAAAGAGCTGATGCTAAAACTGTTTTGATGGGCGTGAATGAAAAAGAATTTAAAGTTTGCAAGATAACTTCCAACGGATCTTGCACGACCAATGCGGTTTCTCCAGTGGCGGCAATTATGGCGGAAACGGTGGGAATTAAAAAGGCGGTTTTAAACACGGCGCACGCCTACACTGCCACGCAAAGCACGGTGGATAGTCCGACAAAAGGAAAAGATTTTAGGCGAGGCAGGGCGGCTGGTCAAAATCTTATCCCTTCTTCAACTGGCGCCGCGGTTTCGGTGGTCAGAGCCTTTCCGGAACTTCAAGGAAAATTTGACGGCGTGGCAATTCGCGTGCCGGTTGTTTCCGGATCACTTGCCGATTTTACTTTTATATCAAATAAAAAGACTTCAGTTGAAGAAATAAATAATATATTTAGAAAAGCCGCCAAAGAAAAACGCTGGCAGGGAATAATGAAAGTGTCGGAAGATCAGATTGTTTCTTCCGATGTGATAAGCGAGCCGTATGGCGCGATCATTGATCTGAAATTTACGCAAGTTGTTGATGGCGATTTGGTAAAAGTTTTTTCTTGGTATGACAATGAGGCCGGTTATGTAGCTGTTTTGATAAAGCATATTCAAAAGGCCACCGAGAGTTTATGAGGAATTATTTGGTTTTAACCGGATTTTTAATAGGGCTTATGGTGAGTGTTATTTTGGTTGGACAGCAAATGGTTGCGGCTTATGAAAATTCTATCAATCTTGAATTGGAAGCAAAATTATTAGAGTTCAAAGCTTCTGAAGCTGAAATTTTGAAAAAAGCCGCGTTGCCGATTTCAGGAGAGCAATAACTGAATTATTGGGCTATAATATTATAAAGGTGTTTTAGAAATTAGAAATTAGAAATTTCCTTACCATGGTTATTTATATCGGCGCGGATCATAGGGGGTTTAATCACAAAGAAGCTATAAAAAAATATTTAGCAGGTTTGGGCTATACGGTTTCCGATCTGGGTAATGAAAAATACGATGAGCTTGACGATTATCCCGATTTTGCGGAGAAAGTGGCGGAAAAAGTGTCGGTAGAGAGGGGCGTGGGTATTTTGATTTGCGGATCCGGAGTGGGTATGGACGTTGTGGCGAATAAGTTTCCGGGTGTTCGTTCGGCTCTAGTTTCAAATTCGGAACAGGCTATGGATGCTAAAACTGATGACGACGCTAATGTTTTAAGTTTGGCAGCTGATTATACTTCCGTAGAAGATAGCAAGAAAATAATTTCTCTTTGGATCGGAGCTAAATTTTCCGGAGAAGAAAGATTTAAAAGAAGGATTAAAAAGATCACCGAGATCGAAGAAAGATTATCCGCCAGAGGCGGATCCGCCTTCGGCGGAAAAAATATCTAAATTGTATCATTCTGTCATTGCGAGGCAGCCGAAGCAATCTATTTGTTTTGAGATTGCCGCGTCGCAGACTCCTCGCAATGACAATCTGGGTTTTAAAAAAAAGTTTAAAATAATTTCATGAAAGTAATTCCGGCCATCAATGAACCGACTTTTGAAAGAGTAAAAGAAAAAATTTTCGCCACCCGTGATACGCTTGGAGCTTTGAGGGTGCATGTGGATGTTACGGATGGAAAGTTTACACCGCATCAAACATGGAATAATGTTAAAGATTTAATTAATTTAAGATTCATTACCAATAATTTTAATTATAATTTAGGCGTGCATTTAATGGTTGAAAATCCCGATGAAATGATAGATGAATGGTTTAAGGCGGGGATGCATGCCATCGTGGTTCATTTTGAAAGAGCGAAAAATCTTGGTTTAATCATTGAAAAATGCGCCAAGGCGGGCGTTGATTTTATTTTAGCCGTTAATCCAGATACCGGCATTGAGGCGCTTGGCGACTTAAAGAGGTTTAAAAATATTTTGCTTTTGGCGGTTGATCCCGGTTCAGCCGGACAGGAGTTTCAGAAAAATACTATTAAAAAAATAAAACAACTGCGGGAAAAAGGATTTGGTGGTAAAATAATTATTGATGGAGGAATAAATCCCGAAACCGCTAAAAAGGTTAAAACAGCCGGAGCCGATGTGATAGTTTCCGCCTCATATATTTGGAATAATATCAGCCCTAAAAAAGGCTATGAAGAATTAAAAAATATTTAATATAAGTAAGAATTAAATAATATAATCCAAATCTACAAATCCGCAGACGGATACGAATGCCACAAATAAAATTCGTATTATTCGTAGATTCGTATATCATTTGTAGATTGGTATTATGTGCGTAAGCATATGGAGATTCACGAGAAAAAAATGGAATTTTTGGAGGAGATGGCCAATACTCTCCGCGAGGATGTAATTGAAATGCTTTTGGAAGCCGGGTCCGGGCATAGCGCCGGGCCATTGGGAATGGCTGATATTTTTTCGGCTTTGTATTTTCATGTTTTAAATCATGATCCGAAAAATCCGGATTGGGCGGACAGAGACAGATTTATTTTATCTAATGGCCATATTTGTCCGATTCGCTATGCCGCTATGGCGCGAGCCGGATATTTTCCCATTGAAGAGCTTTTAACTTTAAGAAAAATAAATTCTCGTCTTCAGGGGCATCCGCATAGGAAGGTTTTGCCGGGAGTAGAAACCACATCGGGTCCCTTGGGTTCTGGTTTATCACAATCAATCGGCGTTGCTTTGACCGGAAAGCTTGATAATAAAAATTATAGAGTTTTTTGCGCTATGTCCGACGGTGAATTGCAGGAAGGCAATACTTGGGAAGCGTTTATGTTTGCCGGAAAAAACAAGCTTAATAATTTAGTGGCGATAATTGATAGGAATAATATTCAAATAGACGGCAACACCGAAGATGTGATGTCGCTTGAGCCGCTCAAAGAAAAATTTGAGTCTTTCAAATGGCATGTCATAGAAATTGATGGGCATAATATTGAACAGTTTATTGACGCGACGAATGAAGCAAAAGCAATTCACGAAAAGCCGACCGTGATTATTGCTCATACTATTCCGGGAAAAGGAGTTAGCTTTATGGAGAATAATTATACCTGGCACGGCAAACCGCCCACAAAAGAAGAAGCCGTTAAGGCTTTGATTGAGCTTAGAACTTTGGGAGGGAAAATTAAAAGCGAACATGAATAAACTAAAACAATTTCTAATTTCTAATTACTAATTTCTAAATAATGACTCAAACTCTAAATCCCAAAAGCAAGATCCTTGTTTGGGTCAATTAGAGCAATTAGGTCAATTAGGAATTTTAAATATATGCTAAACCCCGAACTAAAATTGAATAATGAATTATTTGAAAAGGATGTAGAACAAAAACCAACACGAGATGGCTACGGCGAGGGCTTGGTATTGGCCGGGGATCAGGATGAAAATGTGGTTGTTTTATGCGCGGATCTGACCGAATCAACCAGATCCGATGCTTTTGCCAAGAAATTTCCAAAAAGATTTTTTCAAGTTGGGGTGGCTGAACAAAATTTAGCAACTATTGCCGCAGGTTTAGGCATTAGCGGTAAAATTCCATTTATTTCTTCTTATGCCACTTTTTCTCCGGGCAGAAATTGGGAGCAGATTAGAACGACGATTGCTTATAACGATTCTAATGTAAAAATTGTGGGCGCTCACGCCGGGGTTTCTGTTGGTCCGGATGGCGCCACGCACCAAGCTATAGAAGATATTGCTACTATGCGTGTATTGTCCAATATGAAAGTTTTTGTACCTTGCGATGCTATAGAGGCTAAAAAAGCTACGATGGCGGCGGCTAAAATTTGGGGACCAATTTATTTAAGATTTGCCAGAGAAAAAAGTCCGATAATGACTTCGGAAAAAACTCATTTTGCTCCGGGCGTGGCTGAAATTTTTTGGGAATCAAAAAAACCGGAAGTTTTGATAATTGGCTGTGGTCCGATTTTACACAATGCGTTATTAGCCGCTAAAGAACTGGATGAAGAGGGAACCGGTTCCGTGGTTTTGAATTGCCATACCATAAAACCCTTGGACGAAAAACAGATCGTTGAACTGGCTAAAAAATACAAAGCTGTTGTGACTGTAGAAGAACATCAAGTTGCCGGAGGTTTAGGCGGGGCAGTGGCTGAATGCTTGGCCAAACATTGCCCGACACCAATTGAATTTATCGGCATGCAGGATGTTTATGGCGAATCCGGAAAACCAAATGAATTGATCGAAAAATATGGAATGGGAGTAAAAGATATAAAAACCGCGGTTAAAAAGGCATTAAAACGTAAAAAGTAATATGAAAGATATTATAACAATCGTATCTATTACCAAAGATAATTTTTTGGAAATGGATTGTGAAATTATTGATTGGCCAAAAACACCCTTAAAAAAAGCGATTGTTTTGCCTTTTGGGGAAAAATTGGAAGTTAAAAATATCCTTTCTACTTTAGGCGGTAATTCGGCCAATGCCAGCGCGACGTTCAGCCGGCTTGGTTTTAAAACAGCTTGTTTTGGGAAAATTGGCAGTGATTCGGCGGGACAGGAAATAAAAAATTGGCTGAAAGAAGAAAAAGTAGTTTCGATCTTTGCGGTGGCAAAAAATAAAAAAACAGCCCAATCTACGCTTTTATTGAATAATGGCGAGAGAACTATTTTAGGTTATCATGGCGCTTCAAATGAGTGGGTAAAAACTGATATTCCTTGGGATAAATTAAAAGCTAAGTGGTGGTATCTTTCTTTGGCAGGAAGTTCTTCTGATTTTTTTGTACCGTTAGTAAAATTTGCAAAAGAAAATGGGATCAGAGTGGCTTTTAATCCAAGCGGATATCAGATAAAGCACAAGCGGCAGGAAATTCTGGATAATTTAAAAAATATTGATTTTTTGGTTGTAAATGAAGGCGAGGCGGCTGATCTGGTTGGAATTCCTTTTTCAAAAGAAAAAGAAGTTTTTAAAAAATTGGATGATCTGATGCCGGGTATCGTGGCCGTGACCGATGGTCCGAATGGGGTAGTTGTTTCTGACGGTAAAAGTATTTATAAGGCGGGAATATTCAAAGAAAAAATAGTGGCGGACAGGACAGGAGCAGGGGATGCTTTTGGTAGCGGATTTACGGCGGGTTTGATGTTGGCAGATTTAAGAAATGGGTCCAATAAGTATAATAGCGAGGCGATAAAATACGCCATTCGGCTGGCAAGCGCTAATGCTACTTCGGTGGTAGAAAAGATAGGAGCTACGGCGGGAATTATTTCAAAGAAGGGCTTTAAAAATTCCAGATTCACAAATTTGGATATAATAATTAAAAAAATATAAAAATGGCTGATTTAAACTGCTTGGCAAAAATTTTAGGAGTAGACGAGATGATGTTGGAAAATTTGGACAAAGTTATGTCTAAAAAAACCGGAAGAGTAGGCGTTTTAGAGAAAATAGGTCAGGAAAATGAGGATGTCATAGAAAATATTTTGGGACTGTTGAACTCTTCCAATAGGTCAGCCTCCCATGTCAAAAGTGTTCTGCGGCAGACAATTTTAAATCATGAAAAACAGCTCTTAGCATTTTTAGAAATAATCGTGGGCAAAAATGAATTTGAAAAAGCCGCGGTTTTGGCCAAAAAAATAATCAGCAGTTCGCAGGGTCTTTTTCTAAAAAAAGAGAAAGCCATAGAAATTTTAAAAAAGCGCCCATCGCAAAACCTATTGATTTTTTTAAAAGCCTCCAGTATTGATGAGGTTTTAAAAAATTATGATGTAATGGAGATTTTTTCTTCATTGCGTTTTATAGAAACTGACGAGTGGATGCATAAAACTTTTGAAGAAGCTTATGGCGGTTTTACCCATGAAGATTTTGAAAAAAGAGAAATTGAGATAAGGGTTTTAAGCGAAACATGGAAAGATGTTGCGGTAAAATTCGTAGCTAAAAAACATCATAATGTGAGCCATCTTAAAGAATTCGGCGTCATTTTTATCAATCCAATAAGAGAAAATATTCCGGGCAAGTTT
>JBBTYU010000034.1:0-7116 GCA_038061675.1 Patescibacteria group bacterium
TTAAATGCCGCTTTGCGGCAATTTCGCTTTCAGCGAAATTATTTAACAGGGTAAGGTTAACCCTTACCATGAAGACTTTTTAATTCCAGGAATCTCTCCGCGACCGGATAATTCTCTAAAACAAATTCTGCAAATTCCAAACATTCTCATATAGCCATGCTTTCTTCCGCACCTAAAACAACGCCTTACGATACGAGTGGAAAATTTTGGTGTCTTTTTTGATCTTGCTACAACAGATGTCTTAGCCATAATTATTTTTTAAATGGAATTCCTATTTTTTTATAAAATTCGACGGCCGCTTTTTCATCCTTGATCGGATTCTTAGGAACTAAAGTAAATTGCATTCCAAAATTAACTTTGGAATGTTCCGGTGAAATTTCCGGAAATACCAAATGTTCTTTAAGTCCGATATTAAGATTGCCATTCTTGTCTATAGCGCTCTGATTTACGCCTCTAAAATCGCGGACTCGGGGAAGAGTGACATGAACAATTTTACTGACTAAAGAATCCATATATTTTCCTCTCAAAGTAGTTTTTAAGCCCACTATAGTTCCTTGACGAAGCTTAAAACCGGAAATAGATTTCATGGCTGGCCTTGAAGATGGTTTCTGACCGGTAATAATAGTGAGTTCTTTAATTATATCCGGCAAAACTTTCGCGTCAAAATTAGGCTGGGTAGAAAGCCTGCCAATGCCTACATTCACAACAACCTTTTCTAATTTATTGCTTAAATCGCGCTTTTGCATTTTTTACAGCTTCTTAATTTTTTACTTCCTTCAATCTTATATCCAATTCTTGTTGATTGGCTGCAACGCGGACAAATTAACATAACGTTGGAGCTATCCATTGGTCTGGAAATACTGATAATTTCGCCTTTTTCTCCTTGACGTTTGGCTCGTTTATGCTTTTTGAACATATTCAAACCTTCCACTAAAACTCTTTCTTTTTTAGGATCGGCGCCCAAAACCTTGCCGGTCTTGCCGCTATCTTTCCCAGCTAATATTTTTACTATATCGCCTTTTTTAATCTTCATAAATTTATGATAATTAAATTACCTCTTCAGCCATCGTAAATATTGTTTCATAACCTTTTTCTCTTATTTCTCTTGGCAATGGACCGAAAATACGAGTAGCTTTCGGTTCTTTTTTATCGTCTATTATAACAACCGCATTGTCATCAAAACGAAAATAAGATCCGTCTTTTCTGTGCTGGGTCTTTCTGGTTCTGACCACCACGGCCTTAACAATATCTTTTTTCTTAATAGCTTTTCTTGGTTCAGCTTTCTGAACAGAAGCTATTACGACATCGCCGATTCCGGCATATCTCTTGCGGCAGCCGCCAAGCACCCTAAAACAGCGGACTATTTTAGCCCCGCTATTATCGGCAACTGTTAATATGGATCGTTCTTGAATCATATCTTTTTAACAACTTTAAATCTTTTCTCTTTACTCATCGGCCTGGTTTCTTCAATGATTACTTTATCGCCAGGATGAAATTCATTGTTCTCGTCATGCGCCTTGAATTTAGTGGTAACTTTAAACTGTTTCTTATACTTTTTATTCAACTTCAATCTCTCTACTGCCACTACAACAGTCTTTTTCATTTTATCTGAAACAACCACCCCCTCTAATTTTCTATGTTGAATTTCATTCATAAATAATTACTTGGCTTTGTTATTTTTCTTCTCGCTTAAAATAGTGTTTATCCTAGCAATCAGCTTTTTGGTCTTTTTTATATCACTGACATTTTTTAACTTGCCAGCTCGCAGATCAACTTGAAGCTCCCAAAGCTTGTCCTTGCTTTTATTGATCTCGTTAGAGAGTTCAGCTTCAACCTTGTTCTTTAATTGTTCTGTTTCTTTGGTTTTCATAGTGTTTGAATATCTTATATTACTTCCTGTATTTTTTCAATCCATTCGCCCCGCATTAGCGGGGTCAGGATAAAATTAATCTTTATAAATTATCTTAGTTCTAACCGGTAATTTATATCCAGCCAATTTCAAAGCTGCTGTGGCGGTTTCTTTCGCAACCCCGTCAACTTCAAAAAGTATTCTGCCCGGTTTAATAACAACTACATATTTATCCACTTCGCCCTTGCCTCCGCCCAAGGTAGTTTCGGCCGGTTTTTTAGTGATCGGCTTATCGGGAAAAACACGGATCCAAACCTTGCCTTCTCTCTTTAAAAAGTTTGTTATAGTCTTTCTGGCGGATTCTAATTGCTTTCCATCCATCCAAGCAGGAGACATTGCTTTAAGTCCGTAAGAACCATAAGCAAGCGTGAGACCTCGTGTTTCTACTAATCTCTTTTTAGATCTTCCTCTCTGCCACTTCCTATGTTTTACTTTTTTTGGAATTAACATAATTAAATATGCACTTCTCCTTTATAAACCCAAACCTTTATTCCGATTGTTCCATAAGTGCAAAAAGCCGTGCCTTCGCCGTAATCAATATTGGCTCTTAAAGTCTGAAGCGGGAGTTTGCCCTTGCCAAGCCATTCTCTTCTGGCAATTTCAGAACCGTCCAATCTTCCGGAAAGCTTGATCTTCACGCCCTCCACTTCCTTATTTTGCATAACGGATTCAATATATTTCTTTATTGTCCTTCTAAAAGGCATTCTCTTTTCAAGATCCCAAGCAAGGCTTTGGGCTATAAAATTTGAAGAAACTTCATTTCTTCGCAATTCTTCAATATTCAAACTCACAGAAAAATCTTCCTTTGTTTTTCTGGATTTAAAAAGCTTGATAAGGGACTCTTCAATAATCTTGCGCAGATCATCAACTCCTTTTCCGCCTCTGCCGATCACCAAGCCCGGCTTGGCAACTTTTATAAATATCTTGTAATTGTTGTTGCTTTTTTCAACTTCAATTTTATCAATGCCGGCTAATTTTATTTTTTCCTTAATAATTTTTCTAATCAAAACATCCTCTTCCAAAGTATTTTTGAAATTCTTTTTAGGAAACCAGCGAGAATTCCATCCCCTAGTTATGCCTATTCTATATGAATCTGGTCGTATTTTTTGTCCCATAATATTATTTATACGCTTTTTCTGCTGAAGAATCTTTTTACAAAGCCTCGTTTATTTTCCTTTGTAATGGCTCCTTCTTTGCCCTCCATATCTTTATTTTCTTTCTTTGAAGACCTTTCTCCTTCTTTCATGATCTTTTTTGTTTCTTTTTCTTTCTTCGGTTTAACGGTATTAAATCTGTTATTTTTCTTTTTTCCGGAAGATTCTTTCAAAACAATCGTCACATGACAAGTTCTTTTTAAAAGCGGAGTGGCTCTGCCCATAGATCGGGGCAAAAATCTCTTAAGGCTTGGGCCTTCATCAACAGTGATTTTTTCAATAACTAATTTTTCCGGATCCAATTTTCTGTTATTGACCATATTGGCAACGCCGGACTTTAAAAGCTTCAGGATTGGTTCAGCTGATCTTTTCGGTAAAATCATAAGCTGGGCCTCGGCTTCATTGGCTGAAAGATTTTTTATAAGATTAGCAACAAGCCTCACTTTGCGCGGGGCGATATGCAGATGTCTTAATTTTACGGTTTCAATATTGTTCATGTTTCAAGTTTAAATTTTCTGTCATTGCGAGGAGTCTGCGACGTGGCAATCTATATGTTTGCGAGATTGCTTCGGCGGCACTCGCAATGACGGATATTCGTAAATTCGTATTAATTAGTTATTGGTTGATTTCTTATTTTTTAGCAGCAGGAGCCGGGGTGGCTGCAGGTTTAACTGCGGCAGCCGCTTCCAAATCGCGCTGCATTTTTCCTCCGTGTCTTGTGAATTTCTTTGTAGGAGAAAACTCGCCGAGCTTGTGTCCGACCATTTCTTCTTTTACAAATACTTCTATATGAATCCTTCCATTATGCACTCCCAAAACATAACCAACCATTTCCGGAGCGATCACAGAATCTCTAGACCATGTTTTAATAACGGTCTTATCGCCTATTTTTAGCTTAGAAAATTTCTTTAATAATTTTGGATCCACGAATGGAGATTTTTTGCTTGATCTAGACATTATTTCTTTCTTCTTTGAATAATAAACTTGCTTGACCTTTTCTTTTTATTGCGGGTTCTCTTGCCGCCGGTAATATTGCCCCAAATATCTTTAGGTCTCTTTGTTCCTCTTTGTGTTCTGCCTTCGCCGCCGCCGTAAGGATGATCGCATGGATTCATAACCTTGCCTCTGACAGTCGGTCTGATGCCCATATGTCTGGATCGCCCAGCCTTGCCGATAACAGTCAGACCGTGATCGGGGTTTGAAACCTGCCCGATAGAAGCTAAACAATCAGCTAAAACCTTCCTTACTTCTCCGGAGCTAAGTTTTAAATTAACGAATTTGCCTTCTTGCCCTAAAATCTCGGCAAAAGAACCGGCGGATCTCGCCATTTTCCCGCCCTCACCCGGAGCGAGCTCTATATTATGCGCCAAATAACCGATTGGGATATTTTTTACCATCATTCTATTGCCGATTGTAAACGGAGCTGCTTCGGCAGAAATTATTTCATCTCCGACTTTCAAATCCTTAGGAGCTAAAACATAGCTTCTTTCTCCATCTTTGGCCAAAACCAAAGCTATAAAAGCGCTCCTATATGGATCATATTCCAGGGTCTCTACTTTAGCGGGAACATTGAATTTGTTCTGTTTAAAATCAATCATCCTGTAAAGCTTCTTATTGCCGCCTCCCTGATGGCGCATCGTAATTCTGCCCTGGCTATTTCTGCCGGCAGAGTCTTGTAATTTCTTAGTTAAAGACTTTAAAGGGCCGCTCTTTGATAGAGCACTGTAATCAACAACTGTCATATGCCTTCTTGATGGAGTTGTGGGTCTGAATGATTTCATATTATTGCGGAAGTATATCTAATTTTTGTCCTTTTTTCAAAGTCACTATGATCTTTTTATATCCCGGCTTCGTTGAATTGCCTCTTCCCGTTCTTTTGGTCTTTGATTTTACATTGATAGTGTTGGTTTTTTCAACCTTAACATTGTACTGCGCTTCAACGAGTTTCTTAACTTCGTTTACAGTCGCGGATTTATCAACCAAAAAAACATACTTGCCTAAAGCGCCTCCGCTGATGGCCTTTTCGGTGATTATCGGATTTTTTATTAAAAATTTATTTGCCATATTTTTCTAAGGTTTTTACATCCATTAATATATTTTTTCGGTTCATAAGCTCAAAAGCGTTCAAATTTTCCGGGATCAAATTCCTGACATTTATTAAATTCCTGGTAGCTAAATTGGCGTTCTTATTTGCCTTATCTATTAAAAGCAATGCTGATTTTCCGCCGGTAATGTTTTTAATCATTCCGCTTACGGCTTTTGTCTTTGAAGAAGCCAATTCAAAACTTTCAACCAACTTTAATTCGCCGTCCTTGGCCTTCCTGGCTAAAACAACAATCAAGGCCTTTTTCATCATTTTCTTGTTTATCTTTTTTGAAAAATTTCTTTCCTTCTTAGGTCCAAAAGTGACGCCGCCGCCTTTCCAGATCGGAGACCTGATTGATCCCTGTCTGGCCCTGCCGGTGCCTTTTTGTTTCCATGGCTTCCTGCCTCCGCCGGAAACTTCGCCTCTGCCTTTGGTATTGGCGATTACTTGTCTGGAATTGGCAACTATAGAATCAACAACTTGTTTAACCAAAAGAGGGCTCCATTCAACCTGCAAAAATTTAGGAAGTTCCATCTCCCCTTTCACTTCGCCTTTTTGATTGTAAATTTTTATAGCTGTTGTCATAATTTTTATTTAACAGAAATTGCTTTTCTAATTTCAACCCTGCTCCTATTGTTTCCGGGAACAGAACCGAGTATCAAAATCAATCCATTTTCTTTGTCTACGGAAACAACTTTAAGATTTTTTATGGTCTTTCTGACACCGCCCATCCTTCCAGCCATTTTTCTGCCCGGCAAAACACGCTGGGGAGCGGTACTGCCGATAGAACCAGGGGCTCTCAATCTATTTTTCTGGCCATGAGTTTTGGGACCGCCGGCAAAACTGTATCTTTTAACAGGACCCTGAAAACCATGTCCCTTAGTGGTTCCGGAAATAATCAGTAGCTCTTCCTCTTTAAAGTTTTCAACTTCTTCTTTTTTATCAAGCTTAATAATAGACACGGGATATACAATATCATTCTTGAAAACCTGGCTCATTTTAATTTTTGTTCCTTTTGTTTTTTCCATTTTTGTTTTCTATCCCGTTAGAAGCAAGTCGCCCCTAGGTGACTGTAGCTACTCGCTAAAAGCGAGGGCGGCTTCTAACGGGACTTAAAAAAATAATTCGAGACAATCTCGAATTATTCTTTAAACAGTGCGAGTTCTGATATACTACACCATTTTAATTTCTATTTCAACCCCTGATGGCAAATTGAGATTAGAAAGCGATTCGATAATTGCTTGGTTAGGATTCAATATGTCCAGCAGTCTCTTATGAACCCTCAGCTCGAATTGCTCTCTTGAATTTTTATCAATAAAAGTTGAGCGATTAACGGTATACTTCTTGATCTCCGTTGGCAGAGGGATTGGCCCCACAATCTCGGCATCTTGCCTCTTGGCAGTTTCTATTATCTGCCTGCAAGTGTTGTCGATCAACTTGTGGTCGTAAGCTTGAATCCTTAACCTTAGTTTTTCTTTTTCAATGTCTTTTTTTATCATACGTTTTTTAGGTGCGGGCGATCGGAACCGAGATCTTACAATGTGATTTTAGTAACAACTCCAGCGCCAACTGTTTTACCTCCTTCACGGATAGCAAAACGCTGTTTTTCTTCCAAAGCAACCGGAGCGATTAACTTAACCTTAAACTTAACTGTATCGCCAGGCATAACCATTTCCATACCTTCAGGCAAAGTCACTTCACCTGTAACGTCTGTGGTTCTAATATAGAACTGTGGCTTATATCCTTTAAAGAAAGGAGTGTGTCTTCCGCCTTCTTCTTTGCTTAGCACATAGACTTCAGCGTCAAATTCGGTGTGCGGAGTGACGCTTCCCGGTTTAGCCAAGACTTGTCCTCTCTCAACATCTTCTTTTTTAAGGCCTCTCAAAAGAATACCCACATTATCTCCGGCAACGCCTTCATCCAAAACTTTTTGGAACATTTCAATGCCGGTAACAACTGTTTTTTGA
>JBBTYU010000035.1:0-4307 GCA_038061675.1 Patescibacteria group bacterium
CAAAATGAATCAACGTGGGAATCTTTTACCGCCACATTCCAAAACACAATGTTTTTTAAACTTGTGGAAAAAATAACTGGCAACCAAGCGGGAAGCGGAGGATATATCACGCTAAAAAATTCAAATTGGCTTCTGTCAATAGTTTTGCCGCGACAGCCGCATTTTATTAATCAGCCTGATAATGCGTATGTTTGCTGGGGCTACGGCCTGTTTTCAGATAAAAAAGGCAATTATATAACAAAGAAAATGTCCGAATGCGCGGGCGAAGAGATCCTGATCGAGCTTTGCCAGCATCTTGGATTTAAAAAAGAAATGCCTTTAATTTTAAAAACGTCAAATTGCATTCCTTGTTTAATGCCGTACATTACAAGCCAATTTTTACCGAGAAAAAAGGGGGATAGGCCGTCGGTCGCGCCAGAAAGATTATCTAATATGGCTTTTATCGGACAATTCTGTGAAATACCGGAAGAGATCTCTTTTACAGTTGAATATTCTGTCAGATCAGCGCAACTTGCTGTTATTTCACTCTTAAAATTGAACAAAAAGGCAACGCCTATTTATAAAGGACAATATAATTTAAAAGTATTATATAACACGCTTAAAACGATTTTATTCGCTTAAGATTTGCTGTCGGACCTGGTATCCTGCGCATTTTACTTCGGGACTACCTTTCTGGCCTAACAAAAAACCTTCCCTACAAAACTCAGGATTATTTTTATTTCCGCGGAACCTTGGAAAACACCGTATGTTTTTCAATCCCTGATACATACTTAAAATAAAATAACATATAATACTTAGTCATTCTAAGTAGCCCTCTCTTATTTGCATTTTTAACCGTTTTATAGCCGTAAAAAGCAAAATACAACCAAGTATAAAAACGAGTGAGCGGTAGAGAAATCAAGAACTCCGTGAATGGGCGTAAAAATGGAAACTGTACAATAATGCCGAACAACTTATGTAAGTTGACTATTTTTTGTTTCAGTTTCGGATCTCCAAAATTCAAAGCGGAATCGGTTTTATTGGAAACATGGATTTTATCAAAATCTGCATCAAACATCCCTTTCTGAATAGCCAATTTACCAAGTTCTGTCTCCGGATAAGGATAGAGAATAGAAGACCAAGCGTAGTCTGGTTTAAGTTTGATATTGAAATCTAAAGTTTCTAGATCTACTTTTAGCGGGTTATCTACTGGCAGACCGACTAGGTTTTGTGTCAAGATTTTAATCTTGTATTTATGAAGAATTTCGCAAGCTTTGATAATTTGTTCATTGGGAATATTGCGTTTAAGAATTTTAGTTGAAATTTCGTTATTGGCGCACTCTACGCCCAAGCACATGGTTTGGCAGCCCATCTGTTTTAAAAGTTTGCCTACTCTATCCTCATATATCAAATTTGCTCGTCCATTACAGAAAAGCGGTAAGCCAATTTCTTTACGAAATTTCTCAGTAAATTCCTCCAGCCACCCATTTGGTTTGATGAGAAATGTATCATCATCAATAAATACACAATCTAAATAATAGTTTTGTTTAACCTCTTTAATCTCCGCAATCATATTGTCAACGGAACGCACCCGTAGCATTTTACCTTTGCCTTCAGTCATCTTATTGTAAACATGGTTAAAACAATACGTACACTGATTGGGACAACCCCGCATGGATATAAACATCTTTTTACCATTAAAACGCAAGGAAGGATCCGCGTCATAGAGTAATTTTCTGTCTGGAAAAGGAAGGCTATTTAAATTTTCTACTAGGGGGCCAATCTCGTTTCGGATAATATCGCCGTTTGGTTTTTTAAACCAAAAGTTTGAGGTGTTATAAAAATTTTCGCCCTTCTCCATCCGTTCAACTAATTCTAAAAAATAAATATCTCCTTCTCCGCGGCAGATGGCATCCACCTTGTCTTTTTCAACCATTTCCGGTTTAAACGTAGGGTGGGGTCCGCCAAAGACTGAAAAGCAATTATAATGATTTCTAACCATCTTATTCAAATCAATATAATAATTATGCTCGCCAGTCGTAATGCTATATGCAAGAATATTGGGTTTATATTCTTTTACTTTTGCGATACATTCCTCTTCGCTTAATTCTTCGGTTAACAAAAGTTGGACAGAATGACCTTTTTGTTTGAGAATACTGGAAAGGGTCATAATTCCCAACCGCTCATACATAGTTGTGCTTTTAAGCAAAAATTGAATTTTCATTGTATAACTCTATTTATTAAAAATAATTCTAACATATTTAATAATTTCTATGACCCTATAAAAACTTGGCTGCCAGACCTGGATTCGAACCAAGATACCCGCCTCTTCACCCCGCTAAGTTTAGCGGGGCAAGAAGGGCGGTGTCCTACTTCACCCCGCCAAATTTATGATTTCCAGACAAAGCTGCGGGACCTGGATTCGAACCAAGATACCCGCCTCCAAAGGGCGGTGTCCTACCATTAGACGATCCCGCAGCTTTGACAAGAAATTTTTTTAAAGTTTCTCCACCATGCCAATTTTTAATTTGTTTTTCACGCTTACGAGCAGATTCCATATCTTTATGTTCTTCAACGTATACAATTTGCCAAGGTCTTCCAAATTTTGTTGAGAAGACATCGCCTTTATTATGCCTTACTAATCTTGCTTGTGGCAATAACTCTGTAATGCCGATATAATGTTTATTCTTAAAATTTTCAAGGATATAAAGATAACATTTCATAACTATTTAAATTTGGCGGGGCAAGTTAGACGATCTGGCAATAAAGAACCTATTTCAATAATATTTTTAAATATTATCACGAATTTTTTTAAAATTCCACTGCGGATCGTCATAGTTTTTTAGCAACGATAGTCTAAATTTGCTATAATAACAAGAACTTATTCCAATATGATTTTATCTTTACATTCAACAACCGGAGCAATTTTAGCCTCTAATTCTAATAGTTTAGAACAAGCTATTATACTAGGCATTGTAAGCCATTACTTTTTAGATTCCATTCCGCACGTTGAATATAAAATAAAAAATATACAAAAAGGGGATTTGAAAATGGCCGCCAAGGAATTTACTAAGATTTTTTTTGATTTATTGATCGGTTTTATAGTTATTTTGTACCTGATCCAAAACAAGAGTTTTGATCAATCAATTTTGATATTAGTCGGATCTTTTTTTGCCCTACTTTCAGATGGACTATATTTTACTGATTGCCTTATTAAGAATAAAGATCAAAATATATTTACTAAATCCTTAAAAACGCTTACTAATTTTCATCAGAAAATACATTCGTCTATAACTAACAAATTAATAACTATACCTTCTCAAATAATAACTGTATTGATTCTAATTTATATCATTTTTAAATAAAAAAGCGCCCCTAATTAATATGGGGGCGCTTTGCCGGGTCAGTAGAAATTCGATAAATAATTTATATGCAATTTCTTATATTGCTTATCTATTTTTATTTCCTGATAGTGATTTATTTCGATTACTGCCCCGCTAAGCGGGGTCAATCGAATTTTCACTGCCCGGCTTTGCCAAGAATCTTTACCAGAACAGGCGGACCATTTATCCGGCCCATTTTCTTTTTATCAGTTGCCACTATCCACATATAAAGCGTTTTAGCGTCCATTAACACGGGTTTTCTCGGATAGCCGTAATACTTTTTTTGCATTTCCTCATTATACAAACCTATGCATCCATGAGAAGCGGGTTTTCCGTCCAAGTCCCTGCTATGGATAAAAAAGTCAGTATATTTTTTTTCTGACCGAGAAAGCTGCAGCGCCCAATCCATAGGATAAGGCCGCGTGGAATTATTTATAAAATAACGCGAGGAACGCTTATTTTTTTCAAAATTATAAATATAAAATAATCCAGTTGGCGTAGCAAAGCCTTTTTTTCCCGAAGATATCGGGAAACTAAATTTCAACTCGCCGTACTGATAAGCTCCTAAAAATTGCCCGGGAAGATCAACGACAATCGCCTTAGGAACTTGCCTGTATTTTTCTAAAGTCGCTGGCAGGGGATTATAATGAAAATCCTCTAGATTAAGAGGAATTTTAATTTTATATCCCTTGTAAATATGAACTCTGTCTATGCGATTGAATCTTAATATTTCAATCCAAGACGTAGGAAAAACCTTTTCTAAATCATTCTGGCTTTTAAGCGTATACATCCTAAAGCCGGGTTCTTGAGAAAAAACTGTTCCTAAAATTGCAAATAAGAATAATAGAGCTATTAGCGCTTTATGCGACATAAGCCAGCCTCCTAATTTTTAAAAATCTAATATTAGGCTACTACTTAATCGTCAGTATTTCAAATGCTCCTTTG
>JBBTYU010000036.1:0-14742 GCA_038061675.1 Patescibacteria group bacterium
TGGGACATGCCGGAACCGGCAATTATAACTTTTGGAGGACTGACTAAATTAATATTTTTTGATTCTTCCGTGGTCAGAGTTTTTTCAAGGCCAGGAAAATCAAAAAGCATAAAATTAGTCTTCATTTCTTTGATAGTCTCGTCATTGAAATAACTTTTAAAAGTTTTATATACCTCGGTAATCTTTATAGCCAAAGGACTATCCAGATAGACCGGAACTTTTGGCACCCTCTTTTCTTTGAACAGATCGTGCATTTCATAAAGAATTTTTTGCGTGCGTTCCATAGCGAAAGCGGGAATCATTAAAACCCCTTTCTCTCTCGCGATATCTTCAATTAAATTTTCAATAATTCCTTCTTTAATCGGTTCGTGAATTCTGTCTCCATAAGCCGATTCAATCACGCAATAATCAGCGTTTTCCAAAAAATCCGTGCCCTTGATCAGATCGGGCGGATTATTGCCAAGGTCGCCGGTAAAAGCAATCTTTTTACCATCAGCTTCAACAACAATAATAGACGAACCCAAAATATGGCCGGCATTATAAAAAGTAATTTTAGCTTCTCCGATATTAAAATCTCTATAATATTCTACCCCTTCCCATTGAGACATTAATTGATTTACGTCCATCGCTGAATACAATTGAGGCCTTCCCATCCTTTCAGCCTCTTTATATAAAATACTTTCTGAATCCAAAAGCAGAAGATTGGCAAATGCTTTTGTCGGTGGAGTGGAATAAATTTTGCCTTTATATCCATCTCTAACTAATTTAGCTAAAAGACCCGTATGATCAATGTGCGCGTGAGTAACTAAAACAGCCGATATTTTTGAAAGATCATAAGAAAACGGATCCCAATTTCCTTCATCCGCAAAATTGCTATTTTGCTTCAAACCGCAATCAATAAGAATTTGGACGCCCCCGGCTTCCAATAAATAATTAGAGCCCGTCACATCTTTTACCGCGCCAAAAAAGGATAGTCTCATAAGAATGATTAGCGACTAGTAGTTAGCCACTAGATTAGTTAGTTTCGACTTAAGAGAATTTAGCATTTTCATCACTTCCTCCAATAAACAGTTTAATTCAAAAAAATCTTTATCTGTAATATATTCTAACTCTTTTGACAATAAAAGTTGAGTCTCTAATTCTGCCCCAGATCCAAAAGCAATAGAAATAAACTGAGAAAATTCTTTTTTATGTTTTCTCACAAATCCCTCTGCTATATTTGACGGAATAGAAACAGCAGCTCTTCTCATCTGTGACATCAAACCATAAATCTCAGATTTCGGAAAATTATCTGTAATTTTATAAATCTTTTTGGTTAATTCAAAAGATTTTTGCCAAACAATAAGTTCTTTATAGGAATTTAACATAAAAACTAATTAACTAGTCGCTAGTGGCTAGTCCACTATTTTAGATCTCTATTTTTAATTCATTTATAATTCCCCTAATTATTTCTCTTTCGCTCCAAGGAATTTTCTTGCCTTTTTCCAGCCTCATAAATGGTTCCGAGCCCTTGCCGGTGACGATCACTACGTCATTTTTCTTCGCCATTTTAATGGCTTCTCTGATGGCATCCTTCCTGTCTATAATACTCTTAAATTTCTTGTTATAAATTGAGCTTCTCACGCCCTTAGCTATCTGCTCTATAATCATTTCTGGATCATCATCAAAAGGATCTTCGTTGGTGAGCACTATCTCATCGCAATATTTAGAAGCTATCTCTCCCATTACCGGACGCTTCCATGAATCTCTGCCCCCGCCGGCACAGCCTAGCACGCAGATCATTTTGCCCTTAGTTCTTTTGGAAGAAATGTTTTTCTTAACAGCCTGATAAACTTTTTCCAGGGAATCAGGAGTATGCGCATAATCAATAATTATGGAAAATGGATCTTTCTGGACGAATTCCAATCTGCCCGGCACCCCGTCAAAATTTTCAATAACATTTTTTATGATATCCCAATCTATATTCTGGCTTCTGCAAAAAGCTACGGCTGCCGCGATATTTTCCAAATTAAAATCGCCTAAAAGCTTAATCCTCCACTTCATCCCGCACCTTTCTTGAATACCCCGCGATCTTGCCACGGAATATCTCGAAAACTCCCCAGTCCTTTCCGCATGGCTTGATACTCCTTGGAAAGGTGCGGGATTCATCTTTTCCAGATCTTTTTTATTATAGAAAATAGTTTTTCCAAAGTCGCTCGCCGCATCCGCGAACATTTCATAATCCTTAGCCCCACTATTTATAAAAAATTGCTTGTATTTTTTCTCGGAATAAAGTCCAATATGAGTGAAAAAACTTATTTTAGTCCCTCTGTAATTTTCAAAAGATCCGTGAGCTTCAATGTGCTCCGGATGAAGATTGGTAATAAGCCCCGCGTCAAAATTTATAAATCTGTCCCTGAATTGGGAAATACCCTGCGAAGTCACTTCAACAAGAGCGTATTGGCAATCCTTATCCACCGCTTCCCTTAAAAATCTCTGTATGAAAAATCTTCCAGGCATAGTCATGCCGGTGCGATTTTCTCTATTTTCGGCGCCCACTTTAAACCTGACCGAAGAAACTATAGCCGTTCTCTTTCCGGCGGCCTCCATAATGGCATTGATCATTTCGACTACTGTGGATTTTCCCTTTGTTCCCGTAACGCCAAGCGCGAAAATATGCTTTGAGGGATTTTTATAAATCACGCTACCGAGCCAAGCTAATAAATAATGATATATTGAATATAATTTTTTCATAAAAAATTAAATTTCTAATTCCTAATTTCTAAATAATGACTCAAACTCCAAAACCCAATAAATTCAATCTTCGGGAAGTTCGGGAAGTCCGACTTCCCAAATAATCTTCGGAAGTCGGACTTCCTAAATATTAGGATTTGGGATTTGTTTAGGTTAATTAGGTTAATTAGGTTAATTAGAAATTTACTGCTGTTTCAGCAGTTTCAGCGCCGCCTTAATTCTCTCTTCTATGCTTTTAATCTTGGCATCTACCTTTGAAATAGCTTTTCTGGCCTGCTCTTTGGTATAGCCAAGATTACAAAGCACGTCCACGATATCGCTGTCCGATTCCATAAGCCCTGTTAAACCCTCGGAACCGATCTGGGCGAATTTACCTTTTAATTCAACCACCACCCTCTCTGCAGTCTTCTTGCCGATCCCTGAAGCTTTAGTTAGCAAGTCCACCCTGCCCTCATTTATAGCCGCCATTAATCTTTCGGCTGTGTCTATGTTTAAAATATTCAAAGCTGTTTTCGGACCCACGCCGTTCACACTGATCAATTTAATAAAAAAATCTAATTCAGTTTGATTGAAAAATCCATAAATATCCCAGGCGTCTTCCTTGATATTCATATGAGTAAAAACCTTGACCTCCCCGTTAACAGCCGGCAAATTCTTCAAAGTATTCACTGAAGCAAAAATCTTTAAGCCAACTCCGCCCATTTCTAAAATAAAGTGATTTTCTTTCTTCTGAATTAGTTTTCCTGATAAGTAATGAAGCATTTCATTTATTATATCTTCTTAAGCGCAAATAAAAAAGCTCCATAGTGGGATAAAACCACATACAGAGCTTTTAAAAAAAGAATGCCCCGCATGGTGTTAACCATGCGGGGCCCTTAGGTTCCAAAGGCTCAAGAGCCCAATCCGCCAGCTGGCGGACTAAGGATTACTTGCCCCGCACCAAGCTATGCTTCGGTGCGGTGGCGAGAGAAAACCCGTTCGTCCTCGCCCCACTCAAGCGGATCCTCAACCGAGTTGACGCTGACGTCCCAGCCATTACGACTCCAGTGGACATACACTGCCCGGAGCACCCCTTTAGCATCGCGAACATAGAAGATGTTTGCATGGCCATTAATCCGGAGTTTTCCTAACTCGCCTTTAGATTGCTTCTTGAGAAGCTCCCATACATTGGCAAGTGCGGTTTCCACCGTGTTTCCTAGTTGAGCTATGATCGGCGCGTCCCCCAATAAGTTCTTCTTGAGTTTGCTGATGCGAAGGATGGTTTCTTTTTGCGGATCTTCCACCTTGCTCAGGAAGTTCTCTTGGAAGTTGCTCCCGAAGCCGTAGAACTTCACTTCTTTGCTATCCTTGGTGAAGTGGTCGTTGACGATGAACTTGCCGGTGGACGGAAGGTCGACGATGCCGACTTGCTCAAGAACCGTCATCAAACCAAGTACTTCCCGGAATTTTTTGCGATCAACCTGTTGGATATTTGCATCCAAAAGGTCAGACAGCAATCCGGAAGCGAGAAGCTCTTGAAGCTGCTCGCAGGGTACATCTTTCTGCAGGATCAGGTTTAACACTTGATTCCCTTGCGCTAAGGTTATGTTTTTCATCGTAATCCCTCCTTATTCAGTTTTTCTGGAACAAAACTTAATTCCAGTACTGTTTGATATATTAGCATACTATAATATTCTTGTCAAGATTGACGCAAAAAGATGTTTGCTATATTCTTTAAGCTAATAAAACAAAACAATGATTACTAAATCAGCCCAAAAAGCCAACAGGCAAAATATCAAAAGAAAAGCGCGCAACACCAAACAAAAAATGGCGTTCAAAAAGCTCATTAAAGAATATAAAAAACTGGTTGCCGCGAAAGAGCTGAAAAAAGCCGCCGAAAAACTTCCCGGCGTTTACAAAGCTTTGGATAAAGCGGCTAAAACCAATCTCTTAAAGAAAAACACCGCTTCTCGTCTCAAATCCCGCTTAACAAGATCAATGAACAAAAAATAACCCGAAAAGGGTTATTTTTTACCAAACAGAATTTTCATTTTAAGCACCTCCAACCCAAAGCACTTCTCGGAAACAGCATAGTTTTTCCCGGCGGAAAAACTTGCTTCGCTCTCGGCGTTTTATTCTCTGAAACAGAGAAGCCGTGCTAAAACGCCTCCGAGATGTTCCTCAAAATGCTTTGGGTTGTCAGCTGACGCAAATATATTTCCTTAAAAATCCGCCTATTTGTTTCCGTGCGGGCAGATCTCGGAGCTCCGAATTTTCTTCCACGGCAATTTAGTATATAGAACTACCAAAGCAATGCTACGGTTGATTGTGCCGGACCACTGCCTGGTCGCCCAGATGCGTGTTTCGCTCCGGAGGCGCGCTCTACGTTTGCGCGATTTAGCGGAGCGGTTGTCGCGCTTTCTGCGCGCCTCTGTCTGCGGAACTGCAGATGGGCAAGCAGGCAGCGGACACGATTTCTTTAATTAATCTGCACTCAACATCATACTAAGTAGTACCTCATCATATTCCAGTTTCCCCGATTTTATCGCCACGTCATAATCCGCCATCGTAATTTTCTGCTCTTTATTCAAATATGGTGAAGCGGCAAAAATATTAAAGATCCTAGCGGAATCAGCTCCTCTCTCGAACAATTCCTCAAGGATAGCTAACCTGCTGCCCACATTATATCCATCCCGCATTTTATTGATGTGAGCAAATACATCAATGGCGGGCAATAGATCGATATGTTTTTCCAGATTTTTTTGATCTATCTTTTTCTCATCTAATAAAGAGAGTTTATCTAAAGCCGAAACTATTTCCCAAGAATTATTTCCCAAACCGGACAATATCAATTCTTTGCTTTTCGGATCAAACTCAAGTTTTCTTTTTTTAATTTCCAGATCTAAAAATTTTTTAAGTTCCGCTCCTTCCAAGATATCAAAGTTATGCGAAATAACCGCCTGCCTGCCGGCAGGCAGGGCTTTTTCAAACAAAAAAGAAAAATCCTTGGTCGGTTTTTTATCACTATTTAAAATTAAAGTCAGGTCTTTATTTTTTAAATTTTCTTTTATCAAAGAAATAAATTCTTTCAAATCGCTCTTTTCCAATTCAGTAAAATTATAAACTACGCCCAATTTCGAACTTTCAAAAAGAGACCGGCTTTCGCAAAAATCTTTAAATCCGCCAAAGTCTTTTTCATCGCTCAAATCAAAAACCCCGGCGCCACTGGCGTATTTTTCCTTATACCTTTCAATGTATTCGTTTAATTTTTCCCGGCGCCTGTAAGAGTCAGGACCGTATAGGTAAACAATCATGTTTATAATTTATATTTTCTGACAAACAGGACAATAGCAAGTAGAACGCCCGCCGATCTTTTTTCTGATAATTATTCCACCGTCATTTCTGAAACATTTTTCCCCTTCGCGCTGATAGGCCAACATCACATTGCCATAGCCGCCTTTTTTTCCTGAAGTGTCCCTGAAATCACTGATAGAACTACCCCTTAATTTTATAGCTTTATTTAAAATAGTTTTAATTGCTTTAAAAAGCTCCTTAAATTTAACTTCGGAAATCTTATCTGCCGGCTGAAATGGGTTTATTTTCGCCAGCCACAAGATATCATCCGAATAAATATTGCCTATTCCGGAAATAACTTTTTGATCCATTAAAACTTGCTTGATCTTGCCGGTTTTAGGACTTATTAAACTTATAAACTTATCAACTTTAAAACTTGGGTCCAGTGGTTCCGGACCAAGTTCTTTAAGTTCCGGCAAATTTTCCAGATCCTCTCTTTTACCCAAAATGATCTTGGCAAACTTGCGCATATCCGAAAGCGCCAGCATATTTCCATCGCTCAAATAAAAAATTACATGTATGAATCTATTGTATGGATCGCTTACTATGCTCTGCGGTTCTAGCGCAACAACTCTTTCTTTCCCATATTCGTATTCGTATGGGCGCTTTCGTATACCCCGAGCCCCGCTATCGCGGGGCGAGGGTTGCGCTTTTCGTATGCTCCATTTTCCTACCAAAAGATGGCCGGTCATTTTCTGATGTATCAACATCATATAGCCATCAGACAAGTCAATTAAAACATTTTTGGCTTTGCGATGAACCCTTAATATTTTTTTGCTTTTTATTACTTTTTCAAAATCTTTCAGCGCCGGTTTTTTAACTAGCTTTAAAACGCCTTTTTTGCTTTCCAAAAGGTTAATAAGTTTTGGCCAATCTAGCCAAACTTTTGTAATTTTTCTGCCTAAAACTTTTTTGTTCAGATCGTCCGTGATAGTTTGAACTTCTGGTAGCTCGGGCAAGGTAGTAGTTAGCGACTAGTAGTTAGCCACTAGATTAGTTTAATTTCGACTTGAGAGAATTTAGCATTTTCATTACTTCTTCCAATAAACAATTTAATTCATCAAATTGTTTATCTGTAATAAATTTTAATTCTTTTGATAGCAAAAGCTGCGTTTCTAACTCTGCTCCAGATCCAAAAGCTATGGATATAAACTGAGAAAACTCTTTCCTGTGTTTTCTAACAAAGCCCTCAGCTATATTAGACGGAATGGAAATACTGGCCCTTCTTATCTGCGACGTTAAGCCATAAATTTCTGATTTCGGAAAATTTTCTGTGCTCTTATAAATCTTCTTAGTTAATTCAAAAGATTTTTGCCAAACAATAAGTTCTTTATAGGAATTTAACATAAAAACTAATTAACTAGTCGCTAGTGGCTAGTGGCTAGTGGCTATTCTCTACTCTCCGTAAAGCATTTCCTTTTGAGGCACCAAAGCCGGATCCGTCGGCAAAGTGAAAGAGAAAGTCGTGCCTCTGTTTAATTCAGATTCAACGCTTATTTCTCCGCCGTGGCGCCTAATTATATTTCTTGTAATATAAAGCCCAAGTCCCGATCCTGTCGTTTCTTTTGTCAGAGCATTGCTAGATCTGAAGAATTTGCCAAAAAGCTTTTTAACATCTTCTGGCGGAATACCTAGTCCGGTATCTTTAACGCTCACCTGCACATATGGCTTGTCTTTTATTTTTCTTACTGAAATCGTCACCTGCCCATTAGCCGTATTATATTTAATGGCGTTGTCTAAAAGATTGGAAACGGCCATACCAAGATTGGTTGGATCACCGTAAATATTTATCGCGGTTTCTTGGCCGGGATCGAAATAAACAGCCACATTATACTTCTTGGCTATAACTTCAGCTTGAGAAAGCAGGGACGACAAGAATTTGACCAGATCAAAATTTTGAAAATTATAGCCGAACCTCCCCTCTTCAATTTTTGAAACATTGAGCAAGTCCTCCACGACTTTCAAAAGATTAGCCGACGCGACCGAACCCATTCTTACGATCTCTTGCTGGCTTTCGGATAAATTTTCGGCTTTTAAATTTTCAAGCGCCCATCCAACCGCAGTAAGCGGAGTTCTCAATTGGTGCGCGGCAACCGTAATAAAATCGCTCTTAGACTTCAAAAGCCCGATCTCTCTCGTCCTGTCCTGAATTACTTTTAGAAAACCAACAGCGGTCCCATTCTCATCAACTATGCGATTTGTCGAAACACGAAGATCTAATCTGGGGTCTTCAAAAGTAATATCAATTACCTGGGGATAAATGCCTTGTTCTGATTGCCTCACTACCGCCGGCGCCAAAGAAGGGTAAATCACTTGGGTAAGTATTTTAAATTTTTCATCCTTTATACTATCCACGGTCACTATATACCCTATAGCATCCGCCTGGCTTAAATTAAATATTTCTTCGGCGGCTTTATTAAAAACCGTTATTTTAAAATCAGAATTATAAACTATCAAGCCGTCTCCCATACTGGAAATAATACTGTCTAATCTGTTTTTTTCTAGACTAATTGTGAGGCTATAGCGAGCCGCCCTTAAATTACTAAAAAATACCAAAAAACCGATAAATAAAAGAATTATAAAGATTATTACGCGCCACAATAAAACCTCAACGAACATATAATCAATATAAAGAACCGCTAACAGCAATAGCATGAAAATCCAAAGCGTCCTCATATGAGGCATCTTTAAATATTCTTTGAAATTTTTCAGAAAATCTTTCATGCCATTTTTGCCCGAGAGGGCTAGTTAATTTATTAACGCAGCCCGATCGGCTGCAAAAGTGAGCACCCTGTTAAATGCCACTCCGTGGCAATTTTGCTTTCAGCAAAATTATTTAACAGGGTGAAGGTTTTGTTGCTTAAATTTGTTCTCCGCCAGCCAGCGGATTCAAATTTCAGACAAAACTCTTCATCTTCCCCCAATTTTTACCTGCCTTTACCGGAACTTTCAGGGGAACCGAAAGCTTAAAAGCGTTTTCCATTATGCCGGCAATATCCGCTTTTACTTTGTTTATTATATCACTTTTAACCTCAAATAATAATTCGTCGTGAATTGTGAGCAGCGGCCTCACGCTCTCGCCATACCATCCTTGCTTCTTTAGATATTCAACCACTTTCACCATAGAGATTTTCAAAATATCCGCCGCCAAGCTTTGAACCGGCATATTTATAGCTTCCCGCTCCGCCTGCGAAACTAAAAACTGATAGCTTGAAACAATATTCAAAAGCCAGCGCCTCCGGCCATTCAAATTTGAAACGAAACAATTTTTTCTTGCTTCCGCCTTCACTCTTTCCTGCCATTTTTTAATTTCTTTAAAATCGCTGAAATATTCGGCAATAAATTTTTTAGCCTCGGCAATGCTAAGACCGCTGGATTTAGCAAAAGCAATAAAACCCATGCCATAGACAACTCCAAAATTAAGAGTCTTGGCAAGATTTCTCATTTCCGGCGTCACCTTTTCAAGCGGAACATTATTTACCTGCGCCGCGGTCAATTTATGAATATCTAAACCCTTCTTAAAAGCATCTATCATTTTGGGGTCCCCGGAAAGCGAAGCCAAAACACGGAGCTCTATCTGGGAATAATCAAATGAAACAAATTCATATCCCTTTTTTGCCTCAAAACATCTTTTGAATTCATTTGATAATTCTGTTCCTGCCGGGACATTCTGCATATTCGGATTTTCGGAGCTCAAACGTCCGGTCACCGTCCCTGTTTGCAAATAAGTTGTATGAATTCTTCCATCTTTGCCGATCAGCTCCTGAAATGATTTTACGTATGTAGATTGGAGTTTAAAAAGCTCGCGATATTCCAAAATAGAACCAATAATTTTATGTTCATTTTTTAAAGTTGCCAGCGTTTCAATATTTGTAGAAACTGCTCCCATAGAAGTTTTTTTAAGCCTTCCTCCAACCGGCGCAATGATTTTCAACTTATTAAATAAAATATCCGCAACCTGCTTGGGCGAATTTATATTAAAAACTCTGCCGGCTTCTTTATATATTTTTTCCGTAAGTTCTTTTAATCTCTTTCCAATTTTCTTATCCAGATCAACCAGCTTATTTTTATCCGCGCCGATGCCATTAAGTTCCATATCAGCCAAAACTTCCAGAAGCGGCATTTCCAATTTATAAAAAAGCCTTCCAAGACCAAATTCTTTTAATTTGTCTTCCGCATATTTTTTAAGCTCTCCTAAAATCTTTTCGGAATCCTCCGACTTCTTATGTAAACCCCCGCACCTAGCAACTAGGTGAGGGGGTAAATATTTCGGAGCTAAATATTCCCCGGTATATTTTTCTTCGTCCGCATTTATCAGCCAAAAAGCCACTCCCAGATCAAAAATCTCGGCAGGGATGTCTTTTTTCTTTCTTTTTAACTCTTTAATTTTTTCCTTGAGATCAAAACCGATCATACCCTTTCCACTAAACTCTTAAATCCAAGCTCTTCAAAATATTTTTTAATAATTTCCTTATTTAGTCCATTGAATTTTATTTCTTCCAGAGAAATTTCCAGCGGAGCATCTCTTTTTATTTCTGCCAATCTTCTGGACATCAAAGCCATCTCTTTATTGGCAACAAGCTTTTCTTTCAAAACTTTTTTAGAGACCAATTCAATATCTTCATATATTTTTTCTATGGTTCCAAACTCTTTTATCAGATCGGTGGCGCCCTTAGGGCCAATGCCTCGCACGCCCGGAATATTATCCGACGTATCACCCACTAAAGCCTTGTAATCCACTAATTGTCTTGGTGAAAAACCATAATGCTGTAAAAATAACGACTCATTATAAACAACTGTTTTACTCACTCCTGTCTTCAAAAGCTCCACCACCACCTTATCGCCATCAACCAGCTGCAAATTATCTTTGTCGCCGGAAAAAATGATAATTTTTCCTTCGACAAGCTCAGGACTTCGCTTAAACTTCTCAGCTAATATTCCCACAATATCATCTGCTTCTAACCCTGCTTGTTCCACTACCTTCACGCCAAATTTTCCAAAAGTATTGTGCGCTTCGTGAAGCTGCGGAACCAATAAATTATCCGTCGGCGGCCTATGCGCTTTATACTGCGTAAAAATAGCATCGCGAAAAGTCGGTTCCGGCCGGTCAAAAGCCGCCACAATATAGTCGGGATTATGATCTCTTAATATCTTCAGAAGTATGCTGGAAAGACCGTAAACCGCGTTTATCGGCTCGCCTTTTAACGAAGTGAGCGGCGGAAGTGCATGAAACGAGCGGTGGATCAAAGAATTGGCGTCTATAAGTAAAAGTTTTTTCATAATCTAATTATAATCTAATGGGAATTCGGAGGTCGCTAATTAATTTATTTTTATATGGCGTTCATTGGCTTTCTTACAATGTTCAAGTTTAATCACGATAGTATTTTTCGGCAAAAACCTCAATATCTTTTCTGGCCATTCAATTAAAATAATATTTTCCGGATTTTTAATGATCTTCCTAAAATCCAGATTAATTATTTCCTTTGGTTTTTGAATTCTGTATAGATCAAAATGATACGCAAATTTAAATTTAGGGAGTCCGACTTCCTTAGATTGGAAAGCGGGTCGGGAAGTCGGACTTCCCGATATTGTATATCGGCGGTAAATCACAAATGTCGGGCTGGGCACGTGAGTTTTTATACCCAATGACTTTATAAATCCTTGGGTGAAAGCGGTCTTTCCGGAACCTAGGTCACCGATCAAGGCCAAAACTCTAGCGTGCTTTCCAGCACTCTCTGAAATTATTTTTTTGGCCAATTTTACGGCTATTTTTTGCGTTTGCGCTTTGGATTTGGTTAACATGTGGGTTTTGTCATTGTAAGCAGAGTGGGGCAATCCATCTCTCTTGTCTGTCATTGCGAGGAGTCTGCGACGTGGCAATCTAGATTGCTTCGGCGGCACTCGCAATGACGGATTTATACGCTTAAAATAATTTAATATCCAGTTTTTTCTCTAATTGCAGAATAACATAAACCGCCACCAACCCTAAAATTATCCCTAAAAAAATATCTAGTACCAATACTCTGCCAACTGAATATGAAAAATTTGGATTTAACACCTGTCCATTTTGAAATTCGGGGTCAGCTATGACTATTTCTTGTTTTATTATCACTTTCCCCTCCTCGGCCGCGCCGGTATAGCCCAACTTGTCCGCCAAAACTCCCTTGGAATCGGTAAGAAAAATGGTTTCACCGGTATTGTTTAAAGATATTTTAGTTTTGGTAGAAAACAAAACTAATTCCTCTTTAGAATTAATTATTCCTGATAAAGAAAATTCTTTTTTGGAAACATCGCTAATTTTCCAACCGGCCAAATTTACCGCTTTATCGCTGTCATTAAAAAATTTTATATATTCGCCGTCTTTATCCGGACCAACCGGATTCGGCAAAAATTCTTTGATAATCATTTAAATAGAAATTAGTCACTAGCGACTAGAAATTATAAGTTTTATCCGAGCGGCGCGCAATCGCAAAAATAACAATTTCCTTATCTACCCCAAGATAATACATAATTCTTATTGATCCCTTTCTAGCCCTATAAATATCCCTGCTTCCCTGTAATTTCTTGACATCCAAACCCTCAAAAGACCCTGTTTTCAATTGAATGATGGTGTTTTTAATAACCTTCCTTTCGACGGCGCTAAATTTTTTGATAATCCTTTCCAGTTTGGTCATATTTACAAAACCTTCAAGAGCTCATCGATCGTTACTCCGCCTTTTTTAAATTTTGTAAAATCCGCTACTGTCTCCCATACCCCTTCGTCATCCAGCGGCACGATCTGAAAAAGCGGTTTTGATTTCCTGGCAATAATAAAAGAACCGCCTTTCTGTACGGCAGAGTAATATTTATTTACATTTTGTCTTAATTCTTTCAACCCAATAATTTGTTGTTTCATATATATTCCAAGGTTATCTTAAGATAACCTTGGTGTCAAGTATGCAGAAAATATATTATTAACTACTAATATGATTACTTTATTATTTATAACCTGTTAATTATCTCTGTCATTCCGGGATTCCGACTGTCATCCTCGAGCGAACAAAGTGAGACCCGGGGATCCACAATCCTGGATTCCGCATCAAGCATGCCCTCGACCTGATCGGGGGTGCGGAATGACAAAAAAACAAAAATGACTAATTTAATCTTTAGAATCTAATTTATCTATAATTTTTCTTTTATCTAATAGGCTTATTTTTGTTTTTTCTACAAAAGTTTTCATTTTATTGATTGTAAAGTCATAAGTATCACAGTCCACGGGGTATGGTGTAGAGTCTTTTCCACCATGGGCAAAGCTGTAGCGGGCAGGATCTTCATAGGACGGCTTGGCGCCGTAAATCACCTCGCCTACCAAGGCGAGGGCACGCATAGTTTTTGGCCCAACGCCTTGCAATGATAACAGTTTTTCATAATTTTCCGGCTTCACGTCGCAAACTTTCCATAAGATCTTTTCCAAATATTTACTCTTAGAAAAATCTTCGTTTACCACCGGATGAGTATCAAATTCTTTATTTTCCAAATTCAATAAAGTCAGCTGATTTGGTCCAATTCCCCATTTTGCCATTTGGCTTAAGTGCGAGCTATGTTTTTTAAGTAATTGAATATCTTTTATTAAAGTCTGATAGCCAACGCCAACCATTTCCGTACTTAGCGCCCGAGTTTTATCGCTATCTTTAGCCACCAAATTCAGAACATCTCCTGCATTCTCTCCACCTACCTGTGAAATGCCCGAATGAGGCTCACAAACCAGATCATTTATATTTTCTGAATACCAATGATACCTGCGAGCCGTTTGATTTCCAATATTCATTCCTTGCTGGACTACTGCCCAACTCCCGCCAACAGAAAACTTGTCATTCCCGCCTAACTTTCTGTCATTCTGAGTGCTGCACGAAGAATCTAGATTCCTCGCTTCACTCGCAATGACGGAAGACTTGTCATTCCCGCGAAAGCGGGAATCCAGAAGGCCTGGATCCCGGCTCGTAGGCCGGGACGACAGAGATGGTTTATTTTTCTTTCCAAGTGAAAAGAAAAACGAATGATGATATATAGAATATCCGTCCTGCACCAAAGAACTATCCACTTTGGCGCTCATTTTGGAATTATAAATTAAGGCATTGGTTTTTTCTTCTCCCATTCCCAGCCTATATCCCCAATTGGTTATTTCATCCGGCACTTTCAAAGAAGTCTTGCCCTTTCCTCCGCAAATAAATATTCCCAATTCTTTTTCCCGCCCGCGGATAGCTTCCTTGAGCGCAGCGGTCAAAATAGTGGTTAATCCCGAAGCATTCCAATCAAAAGCCAGCACGGTTCCCAAAGACTGAAACCAAACCGGATCCGCAATTCTTTTTATAAATTCATCCGGACCTTCTTCGGCGACGATCACGTCCACCATTTCCCTGCCCAAAGCCACCATCCTATCAAAAAGCCATTTAGGACATTTTCCGTAATCTAACGTGAATGTTGCGACACCTCGTTGCATCCTTTTATTATAAAACAAAAATCGGCATAAAAGCCGATTTCAACACTTTAGTTTTTTATAAAACACCAAATAAATTTATTAAAACAATAATAAAAATTATAAAACTAAAAAAGGAATTTAAATAAAACTTGTACATCATTTTCTCAAATAAGAAATTAGCTTTTTCAAATTCTTTTTTATCATCTTCTGAATCTTCT
>JBBTYU010000037.1:0-8193 GCA_038061675.1 Patescibacteria group bacterium
TTTTGCGCAACAATCCAGTTTTAATAAAACTAGACAGAGTGAGCGAAGGAAAAATAATTAAGGTGTATAAATTCAGATCTATGGTTTTAGGCGCCGAAAAACAAAAAAAGAATCTGTTGAATTTAAATGAACGCAACGATGGACCGTTTTTTAAAATAAAAAATGACCCGCGCGTAACTAAAGTTGGCAGGCTTTTAAGAAAATTCAGAATTGATGAATTTCCCCAGCTTATAAATGTTTTAAAGGGCGAGCTTTCTTTGGTCGGCCCCAGGCCGCACGAGCCAGAAGAATTATTCGCATATCCACGCCAATATAGAGAACTCCTTGCGGCAAAGACCGGTTTGACCGGGCTGTCCCAAGTCAATGGCGCTTCAGGACTCCCCTTTTTCAAAGAGTTGGAATATGATAAATATTATTTGGAAAATCAGTCGCTCTGGCTGGATATTAAAATACTTTTGAAAACAATTGTAATATTCTTTACAGATCCAACCGGCGTATAATTATTAATTTATTAACGAATTAACGTATTAACGTATTAACGAGTTTTAAATTCTTTTCTTTATCAATCCTTCTTTTTTAATTCGTTAACCCGTTAACCCGTTAATTCTTCTTTAATTCACAGTAATTATCCAAAGCTTTAAGACTAGGTGCTATAATAAAACTATATGATTAACAAATCAAACAAGGGCTTCACTCTTATAGAAGTCCTAATTTACACCGCGATTTTAAGCATCAGCGGTTCGCTTTTATCCGGAGTTTTATTTAATACTACAAAAATCAAAAGCAGGCAAACGGCCGTCATAGAAGTCAATGAACAGCTTGGTTTTGTCCTGCAGAACATTCAGAGATCTATTATGGACTCTTCTATCATTGATATAGATGCCGGCACTTCTACCTCTACTTTAGTTTTGAAATTTAAAGATGATGCTAAAAATCCAACCAAATTTTATATTACAGATAATATTGTTTATAAAAAAGAAGCTACTAATACAGCCCAGCCGCTTACCGATAGCAGTGTCATTGCTGACGCAGTCAACTTTCTAAAAGTTTCCGGATATTCCGGACATGATTCCGTGCAGATAGATCTGACCTTGAGTTACAATACTAGCAATCCGACCTCCGCTTTTTCCCGCACTTTAAGTTCGGCTGTCGCCAGAGTAAGCGCCGCTACTTTTGATTCTAATTTAATTCCCGGCACCACAAGTTTTTATGATATTGGCACCACAGCCCTGCCTTGGAATAATGCTTATATAAATGGTCTCGTCGGCATCGGAAATACGGCGCCTCTGTCTAAACTGGGCGTGACTGGTAGCGCTTCTGTTGGAGCGACTTATGGCGTAATCGCGGCTCCTACTTCGGGAATGATAATAGAAGGCAATACCGGAATCGCTTCTTCTACTCCCTGGGGACTTCTATCCGTAAATCCAAATGGAATTACCGGCCCGGCATTTGTTGTCGGTTCGTCTACGGCGACTAAATTTATTGTGGATAATGGCGGCAATGTCGGCATCGGGACGACGAATCCGGGGCAAAAATTACACATAAAAGGCAATCTACAAGTTGAAGATCTGTCGACAACGGGAAGTATGTATTTAGTTTCTTCCGGCGGATATTCAAAAATACAAGACCAAAACGATGTGCGGTTAGTAATACACCAATCAACAGGCAACGTCGGCATTGGAATAACGAATCCTGGATATAAACTTGAAGTTAATGGTGCTATAGGTCTTAAATTAGATAGCGTTCAACCAACGATATCGATTGATAATATTTCCGCCGGAGCATCTTTGGGTTCGGCAATTTATTATAAAAAAGGCGGGGTTGCAAAGTGGGGAATTGGAGTTGATATAGCACAAAATAATGGTACTAATAATTTGCAATTTTACGATTTTACTAACGATCTTCAGAGAATGGTTATAGCCTCTTCTGGCAACGTCGGCATCGGGACGACGGCGCCAGATGCGCGCTTAACTATTCAGGGCGCTGATACTGCTGCGGGGGGTTTAGACATTAGAAATAATGCTGGTTCCAATATTGGGGCAATATATGGAGACGGTGGAAATCTCTATATGCAAGGCTATAGATATTCAACCGATAAATTATACTTAGGAACAATTGGTAGTACGCAGACTATTACATTGAGCGCTGGCAACGTCGGCATCGCTTCCACTACTCCCTGGGGTCTTCTATCCGTCAATCCAAACGGAATTACTGGCCCTGCCTTTGTCGTTGGCTCATCTACGGCTACTAAATTTATTGTGGATAATGGCGGCAACATCGGCATCGGAACGACGGCGCCTAAGGATCAGTTTGTAGTAAGTGGGACGTCAGGCTATTCTTTTAATATTAATAATAATGACCAAGCTAATGATGTCTTAATGTTCCAGAATGCTTATTATAGTTCTGGGTATGTTGATGGTACTTTGCAGATGAAATGGAATAAAACTCATTCAGATGGAGTAAATAGTTATGGTTCGCGCGGAATCGCATTGCATTATATGCAGGGTGGCGGAATTGTATTTTATGCAGATAGCGTAGCAACTACTGCTGATACTGCGTTTACTCCGACAGAAAGAATGAGAATTACAAATAGTGGAAATGTCGGTATCGGGACGACGGCTCCGGGAACGCACGCGCTTAGCGTTGTGGGAACTGCCGGATTGAGCACAGGAACTGCCTGGACTAGCACTTCTGACCAGCGATGGAAAAATATTTATAGCGAATTAAAAGGAGAATCTCTTAACAAAATAATGGCTCTCCGCCCAGTTTCCTATAAATGGAATACGCTTCATGATAGCCAGTTTGGCGCAAATCCGGGATTAAAGTATGGATTTATTGCTCAAGAAGTGAAAAAAGTTATCCCTGAAATGATTTCGCAGGATGCTGAAGGATATTATTGGTACAATCCAAGCGGTATGGAAGCGATTTTAACCGGCGCTATTCAAGAACAGCAAAAACAAATTGAAGAATTGAAGGCGGAAATTTCCGAGTTGAAGAATAAATAAATATTATAGGAAACGGAAAATTCACCTTCTCCCTTCTTTAGACCGAAAATGGTGTTTACGACTGCGTCGGTCGTAATATGGCTATTGCATTTAGATAAGCGAATTGATCAAAATAACGCAGTAGATCGGCAAGAGTTGTATTATATTTTTTGTCTCCGAAAACAATATCGCAAAAAACTTCTCGGGCTCTGGCAATTTCTTGTCTATGTCCGATCCAGCGCGGATCGTCTAGTGTCAGATCAAAAAGCTCCAAGGCGCGCCAAACAGCGCCTTTGTATGAAACTTTATCTTTATCAATCCAACGAATCGCCCTGCTAATTTCACTTCCAATATTTCCTAATTGATTTGCTAGAGAAAATTTTTGCCACCCGCCATTAGCCAGCGCTTGATGTTGTGCCATTTTTTAGCGAGAAATAAGTTTATTGGCGATCGCGATTATTTTATTTTGAATATCAACATTTTCCACTCCTCTAGAGCGATTATTGTATTGCGGTTTGATATTTATCATAGAATCAAATTCAATCCAATCATTTTTTGATTTTTCCGGATAAATATTTATTCCCCACGTGTTTTCCCGTTTGGAATTTTCTTTTTCCGACAATAAAACTTCTTCGTCGGCATGCAGTTCGCCGCCGACAGCCATAATTTCTTGTTCCAAATCAACAACGGCCTTCACTAAGCTTCCAAATTGATTTTTGGCTATATTTTTTAGTTTTTCTATTTCTATTTTATTTTTGATAATGATGATTTCCATATTTTTATATTATAACAAAATATCACTTGCCATGACATTTCTTATACTTTATTGAATGCCCGTCTTTATCTTTCGCTCCGCATGGACAGGGGTCGTTACGGCCAACCTTCTTGTCTGTCATTGCGAGGGCTTTAGCCCGCGGCAATCCAGTGACCATAGGAGATTGCTTCGCTTCGCTCGCAATGACTGGGGACGCGTTTTGATTTTGCCGTTTACTCATTTCTTCTATTTTATCTTTATTCTCGCTGAGCCATTTTTCAAATCCCTCTAACATCTGCTTATAAAGCATATGGCTTTCTCGGCGATATTCAACGAGCGGATCGTGCTGTCCATAAGCTCTTATTCTCACGGATTCACGCAAAGCTTCCATACTTTCCAAATGGTTCATCCAAAACAGATCTAAAATAGAAAGTATTTGCGGATGAGTACTTTTCTCCAGCATTTCTTGGCGTTTTTTATAAACAGACAGTCTTTGCTTGTTTAAAATATCGTCGTAATCAAGCAAATTTTTTCTAGCGTCAAAATTAAATCCTTCTATCTTAGTTTGGGCTTGAGAAACAGCTTTGGACACAATCCCCGATTCAATCGGCATATTTTCAGGGATATTAAAATTTTCCATCAAACTTTTTATCCTTTCTCCGCCAAAGACGCGCAAAAGATCGTCTTCCAGCGAAAGAAAAAACTGGGACGAGCCCTGATCTCCCTGTCTTCCGCTTCGTCCCTGAAGCTGATAGTCAATTCTTCTGGCTTCGTGCCTTTCCGTGCCGATGACGTGAAGTCCGCCCAATTCTTTTACTTTTTGATTTTCCACGGGATCAACCGGATTGCCGCCAAGCACGATGTCCACGCCTCGGCCGGCCATGTTGGTGGCAACTGTCACGGCGCCGGCTTTTCCGGCCTGCGCAATAATAGCGCCCTCGCGTTCGTGGTTTTTAGCGTTCAATATTTCGTGCCTCACGCCGAATTTATTCAGCAAATTAGACAAAATTTCATTTTTTTCAATAGAAATAGAGCCAATCAATATCGGCTGTCCCATTTTTTGCCTTTCTTTCACGTCTTCAATAATGGCATTATATTTCGCGCCTTCGTTTTTATAGATCAGGTCAGACTGATCGATTCTAGCTAATGGTTTATTTGGCGGTATATTTAAAACCTTAAGACCGTATACTTTTTCAAATTCTTCGGCTGAAGTCCTGGCGGTGCCGGTCATCCCCCCGATTTTTTTATAAAGCCTGAAATAATTTTGAATCGTAATTTGCGCGTAAGTTTTTGATTCATTTTGGACTTGAACATTTTCTTTAGCTTCCAGGGCCTGATGCAATCCCCCGGAATACCTTCGGCCGGGCATAAGCCTGCCGGTAAATTGATCTACAATAATTACTTCATTGTTTTTTACCACATAATCTTTATCTCGCCTGAATAAACCGTAAGCTTTTAGAGTTTCCTGCAAATAGCGAGTTAATCTTAAATTTTCCGGATCATAAAGATTTTTTATTTTTAAAGCTTTTTCAACTTTGTTTATTCCTTCGTCAGTAATGTCGGCCGACTTCATTTTTTCATCAATAATATAATCCTCATCTTTTTTAAGCGCGGAAACTATTCGAGAAAATTGTTTGTAAAAATCACTGGATTCTTCATCCGGAGCCGAAATAATAAGCGGAGTTCTAGCCTCATCAATTAAAATACTGTCTATTTCATCTATCACTACATAGATGTGGCCTCTTTGGACTTGACCCTCGCTTTTGTAAGCTAAATTGTCTCTTAGGTAATCAAAGCCAAATTCATGGTTTGTGCCATAGGTAATGTCTGCCAAATAGGCTTCTTTGCGAGAAATTGGCCTTAAATACTCGCTTTGCACCATAAAACTGCCGGTTGTGTCCCTTTCCCTGTCTATGAGCGTTTCGGCGTTTTTTGAGATATATTCGGGGTCGTACATCAAGGCGCCTTCGTGTATCAGACAGGCAACGGAAAGCCCCAAAGCGTGATAAATTTGACCCATCCAAACAGCGTCTCTTTTGGCCAAATATTCATTGACAGTCACCACGTGAACGCCCTTTTTGGACAGAGCGTTTAAATAGATCGGCGCGGTGGAAGCTAAAGTTTTTCCTTCGCCGGTTGCCATTTCAGCGATCCTTCCTTCGTGCAAAGCCAATCCGCCCATCAGCTGAACATCAAAATGACGCTGGCCAAGATTTCTTTTGGCAGTTTCTCTAACCAAAGCAAAACTTTTTACCAATTCACTCTCGCCTATTTCTATCTCAAAAAATTTTTTGCTTTCTTCCAAGAGCTGTTCATTGCTCAATGAAGATATTTCTTTTTCCAAATTATTTATTTTTTCAATAACCGGTTTAAGTTTTTTAACCGGATCAAAAAAGGAAAGGAGGTTAAACATATGTACATAATACTAATCTACAAATTTATACGAATGCCACGAATATATCTTTCCTGTTTATATTTTTATTCGCGTGGGCGCATTCGTAGCGCGCTTTTCGTGTGCTTTTACTCTGATTTTTCTTTAAACTCAATAATTTCTTCTTTCATTACATCTTTCACTTTATCAATGGCCTTATAAGCGTCGTCAGCAGAGTGTTCAGCGCGAAGCATTTTTTTTCCTAAATTAAGATTCAATTCAGCGTAAAAAACCTCGCCTTTGCTGTGATGATTTGTGGTTCTAGCCAATTCAAACTTAGCGTTTACTTTCCCAAGTTTTTCCCATTTTTCTAAAAATCTGGAAAGACCGGAAACTTTGGTTTCAATATACTGCCTAATGGCCGAGGTTAATTCTAAATTCGTAGCCTTAATATTTAAATTCATATATTTATATTTAATTTACTCACAATGAACATTATATCTCAGGGCTCCGTGTTTCACAAATGCCGTCAAATTTAGAAGCTTAAATAATTGGCAATTTCAAGGCGCGACGACGAGGTTGTAGATTTATCTACATCGAGGAGGAGCAACACAGAAATTGGCGATTATTTAGCTTCCCTTTGGGCGAGCTAATTTTTGCCAGCTTACTTTGTTGTTCGTCGCTCGTGTGTTTTTCAAACACACTTCGCTTCTCACGCCGCGAATCTGTCTAAAAATTCGCTCGCTAAATTGATGGGATTTGTGAAATACGGAGCCAAAATAAAAAAGGGCGAAATCATATTAGATTCGCCCTTTTATTGAAACCTATTCCCCTCTCTTTACGGGAATCTCGAACCAGCCGGTTTTATTTATTACATCTAACTCGGTGGCGAAAACCTCTTCATTTTCCTGATTTGTATTATCCGCTTCTTTCGGTTCAGACATTGTTTTTCTCCTTTTATAATGAACAATTAACTTAAGTGTATAGTATATGCTATTTTCTCATTCTTGTCAAATTTGGAACGTCTTATAGGATATATCTTATAAGACGTTCCAAATTAACAATTCCATCTTTCTGTCATTCCGCACTTGCCGCCCCATGCGAGCCTCGCCTTTCGGCGGGATGCGCCTGCCTGCCGGCAGGCAGGGAATCCAGTCTTTTTTCTCTAGATTCCCGCTTTCGCGGGAATGACAACATAAAATGCCTATTTTTTAAAAACAATAAATTTCATACCTATAAAATTCCAGGTCAGAGTAAACGCAACCGCAAAAAAAGCTCCTACATTCGCCCATAAAACCGGCGAGAATCCAATTGGAGCGCTAACATAATTTACTACATAGGTAGCAACGCCGACATTGATTCCTCCTCCAATTATGTATATTCCTAAAAATTTCAAAAATTCATTGATTTTTGTACCATTGCCCGCATCGAGATCAGAAACTTTAAATGTCCAATGTTTATTCATAAAATAACTATTGGTAACCGCAACAATAAAAGAAATGGATTTAAAAATAGGGAAATAAATACCGCTGCTTTTTCCTGTCAAGTAAATAAGAAAATTCAATACTGCAAAATCTATTCCTGTATTTAGAATACCGACCAAAAAAAATCTGATAAATTGAGGAATAAAAGGATATTTTTCTTTTAAATTACTAAAGTAAGCGATCATTTTTTAATGATTCTAAATTGTTGTTTATAATATTTAAATAATAACACAAAATAAATTAGAAAAATAATTTTGGATCTAAGCTTGCCCCCCCAACCAAAACCCCGTCTATCCCCTTATACTTAATAAAATCGTTTATATTTTCTGGATTAACCGAGCCGCCATATAGAATCAGTGAATTATGAATTAGGAGTTGTGAATTAAGAATATTTTTTATAAACTCAATCATTTTTAAGGCAATTTCCGGAGAACAATTGTTTCCGGTACCGATTGCCCAGATTGGTTCATAGGCAACAATGAGTGAATTGCGAATTAAGAATGATGAATTATGAATGAGAGCCAAATCTTTTTCTAACTGATTTCTAACAAACTCTTTTGAGGCGTTTAATTCATTATTCATAATTCCTGATTCTTTTTG
>JBBTYU010000038.1:0-3802 GCA_038061675.1 Patescibacteria group bacterium
GGCCCATTTTTTTCGGCGTCTATTTTCATTGTCCGGAATTTATAAATAGTGAACTCGCTTCCATTTTTTCCGACTCTTTTTTGTTTGAAAATAGCCGCGCCATCAGATGTTATTTTTACAGTTAAAGTAATTATTAAAAGCAACGGGAGTAAAATAATAAATATGAGCACGGCAAAAATATATTCCAGCGGACTGGCGATATATTCGTAAATTCTGTGTTTTTTGGTGATGTTTTCCAAAAACCAAACCTCTTCCAATTCCGCCAAAGGAACTTTTTTGAAAACCAATTCATAAAGAGACGCCAGATCCATTATGTCTACTCCCGCCAAAAGAGCTTTGTAAATCAAACTGGCGGACACAAAGTCTTTTTTAATATGCGCCGGAATAACTATGGTATTTATTTTATTGGCAATAATAATTTGAAAAAGATGAGCGAACTCTTTGTCTTTCAGTCCGTCCTTCATCCAAAATTTTATTTCATATCCCAATTGATTGTTTTCTTTCAAACAATCAGCCGTTTCTTGAGCGGTTTGGTTGTTGCCGATTAAGAGGATGCGCGTGGCGGCCCCCGTTTTTCCAAGAAAAGAATTGATTATTTGTCTGTAAAAATAGCCAATCCCGCCGAAAATTATAAGAAAAATGAAAAGATTGGTTTTCGGCGCGACATTGACGTTTGTATTTAAATAGAAGAAGGCGATGGAAAGTCCGGCGTTAAAAATAAGGGAATACCAGAATTTTTTATCAAATTCCAGGTCGTTTTTAAGATTTTTGAAGTCATATAATCCGGCAATGTAAAAAATCACTAGCCAGATAGCCAAAATAATTGAAAATGGGCCGATATGCGAATCAAACAGCCTGCTGTAAAATCCATCGCCATATCTTAACCACAAGGTTAAAACCAGGGAAATGTAAAATATGGCTATGTCGCCGAAGAAAATTAAAATTTGTTTTATTTTTGAGTAGGATTCCATTATTGATTTTATTTCTTATAAGTAATATTATTATATACAATTAACAACAATAAAAACATGGATACTAATAACAACAATAATAAAGCCAATTATGTTTTGTCGGGAAGCATTTTGATCGCGGCTATTTTGATTGCCGGTTCGGTTATTTACAGCAAAGGTCTCGGAGTCGCGGACAAAACTGCTAATGTTGGCGATGCCGCAGAAAATGATAATGTCCCAGTTGTTTCTGCTGATAATTTTGTAGTTGAAGAAAATGATATTGTTTTCGGCGAGGCCAATGCCCCGGTCGCTATCTTTTTATATTCCGATCCGTCTTGTCCATTTTGCGGAGCCGCGGACGGCGGCAATAAAGAAGTAATGGATTATTTAAAGTCTAATTCTCCGACATGGACTCCGCCAATTCCTGGAATTATAGAAAATTATGTTAATACCGGTAAAGCAAGGTTAATTTACAGATATTTCCCCGGTCATGGCACCGGCGAGGAAGCGATGAAGATTTTATATTGCGCTAATGAGCAGGGCAAGTTCTGGGAGCTTCATAGGGCTATTTCAGAAAATCAATCGGTTGTTGCTGATGCAGCCAAGGTCAAGGGATTAGCTACTGGCGTTGGCGCTGATATTTCTAAAATAAATAGCTGTTTAGATGCCAAGAAATATGATTCCAAAATTCAGTCCGATACCAGTATTGGCACGAAATCAGGCGTAAACGGAACACCGGCTTTCTTTGTTAACGGAACTTTGGTTTCCGGTGCCCAGCCGTTTAGCGCGTTTAAGACGGTAATTGATCCTTTATTAAAGTAGGGCCAAAATAATTAAAATGATTGTCATTGCGATCCGCCAGCTGGCGGAGAAGCAATCTCTTTCGGAGAATACTGGATTGCCGCGGGCTAAAGCCCTCGCAATGACTGACCCTAGGAGATTGTCACGTCGCAGAATTTATCCCGAGCATAACCGAGGGACTCCTCGCAATGACAAATAAAAAAAATATGCACACAGATAAAAAAGTAAAAATTTATTCCACACCAACCTGTTTTTATTGCGTTAAGGTAAAAGAATTTTTTGCTAAAAATAATATTAAATATGAAGAAGTGAATGTGGCTACAGATATGAAGGGAAGAGAAGAGATGGTTAAAAAATCACACCAATTAGGAGTGCCCGTAATTGAGATCGGCCATGAAGTTATTGTTGGTTTTGACAGAGTGGCTATTGAAGAAGCTTTGGGGATGAAATAGGTGTAATTTCTATGTACGATTTAATTATAATAGGCGGCGGACCAGCCGGCATTTCTGCTGGAATTTATGCTGCCAGAAAAAAGATAAAATTTTTATTGATCACGGAAAGTTTCGGCGGACAATCGGTTGTGGCGTCCGAGATACAGAATTGGGTTGGAATAAAATCCATTTCCGGTTTTGAATTGGCTAAAAAAATGGAAGAACACCTCCGCGCTTATGAAGGCGTTGAAGTTGAGGAGGGATTTTTAGTGGAAAAAATTGAGAAGAAAAAAAATGGTTTTCTGGTTCAGCTTCAGAATGGAAAATCTTTTGAAACTAAAACTGTTTTAGCGGTTGCCGGCGGAAGAAGGCGAAGATTGGGAGTTGTCGGAGAAAAAGATTTTGAAGGTAAGGGCGTGGCCTATTGTTCTACTTGCGATGCTCCGATGTTCGCTAAAAAAACAGCGGCGATAGTTGGCGGTGGTAACGCGGCTTTGGGAGCTGTGAAAGATTTGTCGGCATACGCTGACAAAGTTTATCTTATAGTCAGAAGCGAGAATATAAAAGGCGATCAGGCGCTTTTTGAAGAGATAAAAAAGGATAAAAAGGTAGAGATTTTATTGAATTCAGAGGTTATTGAAGTTTTTGGTTCGCTAACTGGCGAATTTGTTGGGGGTGTTAAATATTTGGATAAAAAAGACGGCACTTCTAAGGAATTAAAATTAGACGGAGTTTTTGTGGAAATTGGATCGGTGCCGAACTCTGAATTTTTAGGCGATTTGGTAAAAAAGAATAAATATAATGAGGTAGTCGTTGATCATGGCAGTCAAAAGACTTCCTGCGAAAGTATTTGGGCGGCCGGCGACATAACGGATCTGCCATATAGGCAAATTATTATTTCGGCTAGCGATGGGATTAAAGCTCTGCTTAGCATCAAAGAGTATTTAAACGGAGGAAAGTAGGCCTTTTATTAAAATTGTTTAGTGAAAAATAAAAATCCCCCGACTCTGGTCGGGGGATTTTGTTTTGGCGCTTAGATGCATTTGAACGGGGGCAGTTTTCTTTCGCCCAGTTTTCCCATGGTCGGTTTTGTGGCGATCTTATTCGCTTTGAGCATTATTGAGGGATGGTGTCCCGCAGTGTTGGTTTCGGATTCTTTTTTGTCGCCGCTTATGACAATCTTCAGATTGCTGAAAGGGAACTCGTACTTTTGAAGCAGGGTTTTTATCATCTCTATCTTGCCTTCGTTTTCGCGGGCGACGGTTATCCGGATCTTGGGCATTTCATTTTTTACTTTAGCAAAGCCGATGTCTTCAATGAAATCAAAACCCCACAGATCCTTGAATATTTCCGGCACCCTCATCTGGTTCTCTTTCTTATCCTTATTGCGGTGTCTTTGGCTCATAATGCCTCCATTTCTAAACGTTTTAAAGAACTTCTCCAATGTTTTTATATTAACATTTTAGATTTATAAGTCAATTGATGGGGTGATGGGGCGAACTATGGAAATTTTTAGGTTTGAAGTATATTATATTTAAGATATAGGTAACACGGTTCTTTATATTAAAACATTCCGGAATCGTCTAATGGTAGGATAAATTCTCTAGGCATGATATAATT
>JBBTYU010000039.1:0-1036 GCA_038061675.1 Patescibacteria group bacterium
TTCCGGTTTTGCCGTTTTCAACTATTTCCCTTCCGCCACCTTGATTTAGGGCTATCACCGGCGTTCCACAGGCTTGAGCTTCGGCGGCTACCAATCCAAAATCTTCCACCTGGGGAAAAATAAAGGCCTGCGCGCCATTATACAAAATCACAAGTTGTTCATCGGTAATTGATGTTAAAAATTCTATTTTTGAAGATTTAACTAATTGTTTTAAATTTTCCAGTTCCGGCCCGGTTCCAATTATTAGAAGCGGAAGATTTAATTTATTAAAAGCTTGGATTATGAGATCAAATCTTTTATAGTGCATCAGCCTTCCAACAGCTAAAAAATAATCCCCCTTTCTCACTCCCTTTTTGATAAAAAACTTTTCAGTGTCTACCGGCGGATAAATTACCTCCGCCTCCCTTTTATAATAATTTTTTATTTTTTCGGCGATATACTTGGAATTTGCGATTAATTTTTGCGGTTTTTGGCTCACCCACTTATCCCATATTCGTAAATACCAAAAAGCCGGAGCGGATAGAATTTTTAAATAAGTCGGCCAATTAAAATATTTGTAATGTTCCCAAGCGTAACGCAGTGGTGTGTGGCAGTAAGAAATATGAATTGTGTTTTTCCCATATCTAATCCCCTTTCCAAATCCGGCGCTGGAAGATAAAACAACATCATAGTCATCGTCAACTTTCATAAGTGAAACGGCTAAGGGCATTAAAGGAATAAAAAGCCGGTGGTTGTTTATTACGTATTTATGGTCCAAGAAACTGGTTATGATCTTTTTACCCTTAAATCTTCCCAAAGTTTTTTCTTCATCATAAAAAAGCGTGTAGATCGGCGCATCCGGAAAAAGCTCGCAAAAAGATTCTAGTACCCTCTCGGCTCCGCCATATTGATTTAAGTAGTCGTGTATGATTGCAACTCTCATTTTTTTAAATTTTCGTATTTTAATATTTTTAATCTGTTTATTTAAATATTTAGTTTTGGTGTATTTAAATATTTGAATAGTTATATATTTATATATTGGAATAGTTATATATTT
>JBBTYU010000040.1:0-3651 GCA_038061675.1 Patescibacteria group bacterium
ACTTTTTGCGATTCTAAATCTGTTACTACAAATTGCGGTACAATTGTACCCCAAATAACTGGAACATTACCTCTTGCTTCCGACCAAGTCTGCTTTAATGGATCGAGTTGTACGCCGATAGCCCAAGCTACTGCTTGCAATAATAAATGCGCTAAGAATGTTAGTGATGAGTGCGGAGGAACATATACCTGTGATGAGGATGCTGGTTGCAGGACATTAGAGTATTGTAAGCAGGGTGTATGTACAGTATACGGTTCTTAATTTTTTAAATAAAAAACCCGCTCAGTTGAGCGGGGTTTTGGGTTTAAAGATTAAAACTTTAAACCAATACCTCCTGTAGTTTGGGAGTAAGAGAATGCGATCTTTTGGTCGTCAATCCTTAAATTTATTTTCTGATAACTGTATTCAGAAAATAAAAAAAGATTTTTGTAGATCTTAGTATCAATCCCTCCTCCTATTTTTGAATATTTTCCCGATTCAGAATATTCATATGTTCGGTTATAAGTCAATTCTCCATAAGCGTATCTTTTTCTGTTGAATATTGATTTGAAGGTTGCTCTTCCGAGGCCCCCAAAAATATACGGAGAAAAAGTAATATCTTCTATTGTAACAGGAATAGCTAACTTAATATTCGCCGTGTAAGCCGAGAAGACATACTGATTGCTATATTCAGTTTTATAATGAGAGTATGCATATTCAATACGTCTTCCAAAGTTACTAGCCCTAGAATATTCTCCTTGAAGTTCAACATATTTATTAAGAGAATATCCGAGCCTCGCAGTGAAAGACGGGCTATTATTCATATTTATTTTTACTTTTCGGCTTTCTACTTTGATTCCTAAGCCATAAGCATTTCCATATCCTATCCTGGCGCTGAATTTCTTTTCAGCCACAGACCCGTCCTTGTAATGCTTCACAGGGGGGGTGGTTTTGTTAATGCGTTCCCATTCATCTTTGGAAGCAACCCCCTCCGCGTCTTTATACGAAGTTGTCTGTTCCGGCAAGGCGAGCTGGGGAATCTCCTTTTCCTTGGCCGGCCGGCGGGAATTAATTAGTTCGTCAATTTTTTCTTCTGTGACGGACTTATTCCATTCTTCTTTAGATATACCCCCGTCTTTCGCGTTTATCTGCGAGACAAACACGAAAGAGAATACTAACACCAACACTATCCATATATTTTTCATATACTGTCCTCCTTTAGATCCTATTCAATTTTTTAGGTACTAATCTTATGTTTTGATAATAGCACTGTTTTCCAAAATTGTCAAATTTCAAAAATCAGAATTTAAGCTCCTATTGTACAATGCCTAGCCAAAAATAATTAAACCTGTTCTGATGGCGGGTAAATTTTGTTATAATTAATCAATGAATAGACGAGCAATGAAAGAACAAAGTAATTTTACGACTACGACACCCGATGTCGTAAATAAAAATAATTCGGGACAAGCCCCCTCACCAAAACAAGTATTGGGCAAGCAAGAACGCAAGGTGTTTGATACTTGTTTGGTGCGGGGGCAAGCGATGGTAGAAGCCATGGTAGCTATGTCTATAATTGTCATTGGGCTTTTGGGCGTTTTTACCTTGTCTTCAAGCTCCATTAGTTTAAATAAAGTGGCCGCGGATAGGTATATCGCGGTGAATTTGGCCGGTGAAGGAATTGAGCTGGTGAAAAACCTGATTGATAATAATCCATGGAACGAAATTCCTGGTTTTGATTTAAGTTTAAGCCCAAACGGAAATTATGAAATTGACTTTAATGATTCAAAATTAAAAATCTCCGAGGAAAGAACTTTATTTTTTAGCAAAGGCGATCTTAGTAAGAGTGGTAGTGGATATTATGCCTATGACAATGGTGATAGCGGCGATTTAGATGAAAGCTATATAGAAACTATACAAAATTTTACAAGAATTATGACAATTGAAAATATTAGCGATGAACACATAAAAGTTATCTCCACGGTTTCCTGGAAAGCTAAAGACGGATCAATGCTGAATTTTTCCGTAGAAGATCATTTTTATAATCTTAAGTTTTAAAAGATGTTTAAAAAAACGTTAAAACAAAATAAGGGGTTTGTACCCTCTGTCATTGCGAGGCCTGCCTGCCGGCAGGCAGGAGTCTTGCGACGCGGCAATCTCGTGACGGATAGATTGCTTCGGTTGCCTCGCAACGACGAACAAGAACGCAAAGTGTTTGATGCTCGTTTAGTGAGGGGGTTCACGATGATAGAGCTTTTGGTATCCATATCTGTTTTTGCCGTGATCGTTGCGATTGTTTCGGGGATATTTATTACCTCTTTGCGTTCCAATCGCACATCGGTAGCTTTAATTACTGCCAATAGCGATGGCCAGTTGGCACTGGAACAAATGACGAGAATGATAAGAAAGGGGAACAAGGAAGATTTTATCGTAAGTAAAGTTGATAGCGATGGCGCAGATACTTTAAATTACGATGAACTTGCATATAAGTGCATAAGCTTTATATATGATGGTAAATTTATCACATACCGTTGGGATAAAGCAGGCAGGAAATTAGAATCCAATATTGTTAGTATTTCAAGTGGTCCTCCGAACTGCAATACAGGTGATGGTATTTTTAATGAAATAATTAGCGAGAATTTGAGGGTTGATTTTGCTGATTTTAAGATGAGCGGACAGGGCGATTCTTACCCGCTTATTACGATTGTTTTAAGAGTTGGAGCTAAAAAAACGCTGATTACATCCAGTCAGGCATTTATTAATTTGCAAACTTCAGTGAGCCCTCGTGGCGATTGGAGATACTAAAAATAGAAAATAGAAATGCAAATACAAAAAATTAAAGAGAATAATAGCTATGTTCTGAGCCAATCGGAGGGGCAAGCCCCCTCACCAGAACGAGTATCAAGTAAGCAAAAACGCAAAGCGTTTAATGCTCGTTTGGTGCGGGGGCAAGTAATGATGATTGTAGTTATGGTTTTATCCGCAGTGATGATCGGCGCTACCGGTATAGCCGGAATTTTAACGGCGCGGCAGATCAGGCAAACAGCGGATGCTGGAAATTTTTCCAAGGTTCTTTTTGCCGCTGATTCTGGACTTGAATGGGGAAATTATAGGTTTAAGAATGATGGAGGTACTTGTCAATATATAAATAATAATAATTGTCCTGATGAATCATGCGAGCCAAAGCCATCTCTTGATTCTATCAATATTGAGTTGAATGTCGCCTGCGAACCGATGATAGAGGTAGGTAGTAAAATTTGTCCGGACAGTTATGATTGCTGGACAATAACCTCTTCTGCAACAAGAGATAAGGGCATTGCATCTAAAGAAATTTCGTATATTTTTAGTAAAGACTATAAAATGGAGAGGGAATAATTCAATGATGAATAGAAAGGAGGCAAAAGAAAGAATTGACGAATTAAAGCGTGTCATAGAAAAATATCGTTATGCTTATCATGTTTTGGATAAGTCGCTTATTTCTGATGAAGCCCTAGACTCCTTAAAAAAGGAACTTTTTGATTTGGAACAGCAGTTTCCGGAATTTATTACTTCTGATTCGCCGACGCAGAGAGTGGGCGGTCAACCTCTTAAAGAATTTAAAAAAGTTGAACACGAACAGCCGATGATATCTCTGAACGATGCTTTTTCTGTGGAAGATATGAATGATTGGTTGGA
>JBBTYU010000040.1:3751-5422 GCA_038061675.1 Patescibacteria group bacterium
TATGAAAATAAAATTTTAAAACAGGCGTCTACCCGCGGCAATGGCCTGATAGGGGAAGATATTACTCAAAATATTAAAACCGTGGAAGCGGTGCCTTTAATCTTGGACGACAGCAAGGCAAAAATAAAGATCCCGAAAAGATTGGTGGTCAGGGGAGAGGTTTTTGTGAATAAAAAAGAATTTGAAAGGATGAATAGGGAACAGGAGGCAAAGGGACTGAAATCTTATGCCAATCCTCGCAATCTCGCGGCCGGTTCGGTTCGCCAATTGGATCCAAAAATTACTGCCGGCAGAAAACTGGATTCTTTTGAATACGACATAATTATGCCGTCCAAAGAGCTGGAAAAATGGGGTATAACCAAACATGAAGAAGAGCATGAGCTTATGAAGTCGTGGGGTTTTAAAATAAATCCTCACAATAAAAGAGCGGGAAGTTTGGAAGAAATTTTCAAGCTTCAGGAATATTGGACCGGCAAAAAAAGAGACAATCTTCCATATGAAATTGATGGGATCGTGGTGTTTATAAATGACAATAAAGAATACGAAAGAGCCGGCGTGATAGGCAAGGCGCCTCGCGCCGGAATTGCTTTTAAATTTTCTCCAAAGGAAGCCACGACAATTATTGAGGGCATAAAAATTCAGGTTGGGCGAACCGGAGTTTTGACCCCTGTGGCAACTTTACGGCCGGTTCAAGTCGCCGGCATTACAATTACTCACGCTACGCTTCATAATTTTGATGAAATTCAGCGATTAGGAGCGAGGATAGGAGACACAGTTATTGTGAGCAGAGCCGGCGATGTTATTCCTAAAATTTTAAAAGTTTTAAAAGATCTTCGCCCTAAACATACCAAAGAATTTGAAATGCCCAAGATTTGCCCGGCTGATGGCGGAAAAGTTATAAAAGAGGGGGTGTTTTATAAATGCGGCAATAAAAATTGCGGCGGAGTTCATAAAGAAAAGCTATATCATTTTGTTTCTCGCGGAGCTTTTAATCTTGAAGGGCTTGGCCCGAAAATAATTGACCGTTTTATAGATGAGGGGCTCATTAATGACGCGGCTGATATTTTTACATTAAAAGAAGGCGATATTTTAACTCTTGAGAGATTTGGCAAAAAATCGGCTGAAAATATAGTTCGGGAAGTTAATTTAAAAAAAGAGATTTCTCTAAGCAAGTTTATTTATAGTTTGGGGATATTGCATATAGGAGAAGAGACGGCCAATTTGCTGGCAAATTGGCTAGTTGAAAAGTTAAAAAGCGACAAGAAACAAGTTAGGATTTCGGATTTTTCAAAATACATGTCTCATGTTTCAGTAGACATTTTACAGGGGCTGCCGGACGTTGGTCCGAAAGTAGCGCAAAGCGTATATGATTGGTTTCGCGAAAGCAGGAATTTGAAGCTTTTACAGAAAATGGAAGAAGTTGGCGTGGAAATCAAAGTAGAGAAGCGACAAGCGACAAGCGACAAGTTGAAGGGTTTGAGTTTTGTTTTAACTGGAAGTTTAGAAACGATGGAGCGTGGCGAGGCGAAGGAGAGAATAAGAGAATTGGGAGGAGATGTGAGCGAGTCGGTTTCCAAAAAAACTTCTTATGTGGTGGTTGGCGCAGAACCAGGATTTAAAGCTGAAAAGGCGAAGCGATTAGGAGTGACTATTTTAAATGAAAAAGAATTT
>JBBTYU010000041.1:0-10253 GCA_038061675.1 Patescibacteria group bacterium
CTATCGAATTAACGTATTTTGAAAATAGAGTGTATGGCGGAATTGCTGTCGGCGTGAGTTTTAAGCTGAATTATGGCGGTTCATTTGTTCCTGTTAGAATTGACGGTTGTTTTGGAAAACCTCAGGTATATGCCACCGCTGCCGCAGCCGCCGTGGGTTTTGCTTTTGGCATGAATTTAGTAAAAGTATCCGAGGCGCTTCAATCCTACCAGTCGCCAGCTCAGCGAACCAAAGTAATTCCCGGCATAAAAGATTCTTTCATAATTGATGATTGTTATAATGCTTCGCCGATGTCTATGAAGGCGGCAATTGAATTGGCGGATTCAATGAAATTTAAAAGAAAGATTGCAGTTTTGGGAGATATGCTGGAAATTGGAAAATATACTATTGATGCTCATATAGAAGTAGGTAATTTAATTGATAATGTCTTTGATATTTTGGTGACGGTTGGCCCGAGATCTAAATTCATTGCCGAGACGGCTTCTAAAAAAGGTATGTCTATAAAAAATATATTCAGTTTTGAATCTGCCGATGACGCTAAGCTTAAAGTCCAGGAATTAATGAAAAAAGGTGATCTGGTTTTGGTTAAGGGATCGCACGCTATGGAGCTCGAAAAGGTTGTAGACGAAATAAAAGTAGTATAAAATAGCAGAAATAGTAATTAGCCACTAGCGACTAGCCACTAGGGTTAAAATGAATTTATTATTTTTTATTTTGGATTTTCTAGTCGCTAAATACTAGTCGCTAACTCACTATTTATGGTCCCATCGTCTAATGGTTAGGACATAGCCTTCTCAAGGCTAGAATATGAGTTCGATTCTCATTGGGACTACTAAATTTAGTGCGGGGCTCAAGGCAAGAATAGACTTATCTTATTGATAGTTATTAAAAATCCATTATGAATATAAAATTTTGTGAAATTTCTAAGAAATACTTTAATGAATGGGTTGTTGCAGGCGTAGCTCTTTGGCCGCATCACACAAAAAAAGAAATTTCAAAAGAATTTAATAAACAACTTTTATTAGATAAATATAAAACATTTATTGGCTTAAACGAAAAGGGCGATTTAATAGCTTTTATTAATTTGTCGCTTCGAAGTGACTACGTAGAGGGTTCAACGACTAGTCCCGTTGGCTATATTGAGGGTGTATATGTAAAACCAGAATATCGTAAACAGGGGGTCGCTAGAAGCTTTATTAAAATAGCCGGACATTGGGCGAAAGAGTACGGTTGTAAAGAATTGGCTTCAGATACGGGGCTGAGTAATATTGATAGTCAAAAATTTCATAAAAATGCAGGATTTAAAAGGGTAGATACAATTGTACATTTTATTAAAAAGATTAAGTAGTAATTTTTTATAATCATTCTATTTACATGTTTAAAATCTTAAAAAAATCTAAAAAAAGTCGTGCCCGGGCAGGAGTAATTAATACTCCTCATGGACCGATTCATACTCCGGCCTTCTATCCGGTTGGCACCAAAGCGACGGTAAAGGGCATTACACCGATGCAATTGAATGAAATGGGTATAGAGGCGGTTTTATGTAATACATATCATTTATTCCTCAGGCCGGGCGATAAGGTAGTAAAGAAGTTCGGCGGGTTGCATAAATTTATGAATTGGCCAAAGCCGATTATTACAGACAGTGGTGGTTTTCAGGTTTTCAGTTTGGGATTGGGTATGGAGCATGGTGCTTCTAAGATAGCCGGTCCAGAACAAGAAGCTAAGAAAAAAAGAAATGGAGATGTGGAAAAATTTGCTAAGATAACCGAAGACGGAGTTTATTTCAGGTCATTTTTAGACGGTTCCAAGCATTTTATCGGTCCGGAAGAATCAATGAAGATCCAGGAAAATTTGGGAGCGGATATTATTTTTGCGTTTGATGAGTGTACATCGCCATTTTCAGATTACGAATATACTAAAGAGGCCATGGAACGAACTCATCGTTGGGCGGTAAGATCTTTAAAGGCGCATAAGAGAAAAGATCAAATGCTTTTTGGTATAGTGCAGGGTGGAGAATTTAAAGATTTGAGGCTCGAGAGTTCTAGGTTTATTGGCGATATGGATTTTGATGGTTTTGGTATAGGCGGTTCTTTTGGTAAGTTCAAGAAGAATGTAAAAAATATTTTAGATTATTCAGTAGAGCATTTGCCGGAAAATAAACCCAAACATCTTCTCGGCATAGGTTCGGTTGAAGATATTGTGGAGGCTATCAGGCGCGGCATTGATACTTTTGACTGTGTTACTCCGACGAGACTGGGTAGGAACGGCACGGCTTTAACTAATAAAGGAAATTTAAATATGAAGTCCGGTAGACTTGCTTTAGATAAAAAATCGATTGAAAAGGGATGCGGGTGTTATACCTGTACCAATTTTACAAGGGGATATGTGAGGCACTTGTTCCAAAGCGGAGAAATGCTTGCCGGTATTTTGACCACTATTCATAACCTGTATTTTATGGAAAAATTGATGGTCAGTATTAGGCGCGATATTCTTAATAATAAGTTTTAAAATACTAACAAAAATTTCTCAATACTTCAATAATACAGTGTATTGAAGTTGCGGAGGAATTAATGTATATTTTATTTATATGGCAAAAGTATCTAAAAATTTAGTATCCAAGGATACCGAACAGTTCATTTGGAAGTCTCTGTTGGAAGTATTTAGAGATGTTAAAACTAATGACGAGGTGGAAATAATATTAAACGATCTTTTAACGCCCAGTGAAAAAATCATGCTTTCTAAGCGTTTAGCCATCGCTTTTTTATTAATGAGGGGGAAAAGTTATGTAGAAATAAGTAAAAAATTAAAAGTCTCTTTTGCCACTATTGGTTTAGTCAAAAGCGCCAAATTACGCGGGGGCCGCGGTTATAACCAATTATTAGAGGCAATCTTAAAAAATCAAAAACTTATTTTCTAAAAAAGTTAATTATTAGACGTTACTACTTCAATAATACAGTGTATTGAAATGGTAAATAAAAGTTTAAAATATGACAATAAAAGAATTTAAAAATATTAAGCCTTTATTTTATCCATTTTTAATAAGCGGCGGGTTAATTTTAATAGCTTTAATTTCAGCGATCCTGAATTTCTATAAAATAAATAACTTATTGATAATGCACTATGATGGATACAACGGAATTGATTTTTTAGGAGATAAAAGCGATGTATTCAGTCTTATTGGAATATTAGCGGTTATGATTATTTTAAATGTTTGGCTGGCAAATAGAGTTTATTTTAGAGAGAGATTTTTATCATATTTACTCTCTTTTTCTAGCTTGGCTCTCTCTGTATTGATTTTAATTGGGGTTTTTGCTATTATTTCTATTAACTAAATTAACTAAATTTATGAAATTAGCAGTTATAGAAACAGGGGGCAAGCAGTACAAAGTTGCTGTTGGAGACAAACTGAATATTGAAAAATTAGACAATGCGGTTGGATCCGATGTTGTTTTTGATAAAGTTTTATTAATTGCTGACGGCGAGAGCGTTGAAGTTGGCGCTCCTTATTTAAAAGGCGTCAAAGTAGAGGCTAAGTTGTTGGATACTTATAAAGATAAGAAAAAGATCGTTTTCAAATATCGTTCTAAAACAAGACGAAGAAAGAAAAAGGGTCATAGACAGCAAATGACAGAAGTAGAAATTACAGGCATTAAATAACAATAAAAAATCCCTCCGCCAGCTGGCGGAGGGATTTTTTATTGCGGCGGAAGTATAATTATCTTATATGAGGATCTTGAAAAACGAGGATATTAAAAATTATGTTAATTATAAGATAGGAGGAAAAACCGATTGTTTAATTATCGTTGAAGACGAAAAAGAGATCGTTGATGCTGTTGGTCTGGGAAAAAAGAGCGGGCGTTTTTTTATTTTAGGCGGCGGAACCAATGTACTTTTTACCGATAAGGATTTTAAAGGAACGATCATTAAGATCGGTCTAAAAGACATTAAAAAGCAGGAAGATGGATTATTTGTTTCCTCGGGTGTTTTAATGGTTGATCTACTCAATTTTTGCTTAGAAAAAGGCCTGTCGGGATTAGAATGGGCCGGTGGACTACCAGGAACTGTCGGTGGAGCTATCCGCGGTAATGCCGGGGCTTTTGGCGGAGAAATTAAGGATTTGGTTTTAAGCGTGAAAAGTTTGGCGTTTGAAGGCGGTGGGCCCATTACCAAGAATAGGAATATCAAAGAATGCTTATTCGGATATCGGGATAGTATTTTTAAGCATAGTGATGAAATAATTTTGGGTGCGACGTTAAAACTTAAAAATCGAGACAAGAAAAAAATAGAAAAAGAAATTGAAGGACATATTCTATATAGAAAAGAACACCAACCGCTTGAATATCCAAGCGCCGGAAGCACGTTTAAAAATATTCCTGTAAGCTCTGTTTCTAAAAAAGTCTACGAAGAATTTAAGTCGGTTATAAAAAAAGACCCATTTCCGATTATTCCTGTTGCTGCTGTTCTGGATAAATTGGGGTTTAAAGGCAAACAAATCGGCGGAGCTCAAATATCGGAAAAACATCCCAATTTTTTTATAAATAAAAACAACGCTAGTTTTGGCGATGTCATTGGTTTGATAAATTTAGCAAAGGAAAAAGCTTTGGAAAAATATGGAGTCGTTTTAAAGGAGGAGATAGAGATTGTTAATTTTTAATTTCTTTTTGTACATTAAAATTATTTTGAAATAAAAAACGGCCTCATTGAGGCCGTTTTTGGATTTAGGAACTTGGATTAGTTCCTGGAACTGTGTATCCACATTCATAGCAGTGCGTTGCTCCGGCTAGAGATTTTCCGCAGCCTAGACAGCGGTCCGTGTCGCCATGATATCTTTGTATGGTAGGCTTAGGTTCTTGATCCCTTATCGCTCCGCAGTCGGGACAGCTATCTCCAAAGCATTTTCTGAGACAATTACAGATCCATGCACCATAACTCATATATGATCTCCTTTTCCGAAATTTTGTACTGAAATAATAATAAGTTATTTAAATTCTTCTTTCAAGCGCATTTCCGAGCGTGTCTTCGTCCGCAAATTCTATTTCTCCTCCGGTTGGTATGCCTCTTCCGAGTCTGGTTATTTTTTTAGCGTAATCTTTTCCGCCAGAGGCGCCGTGCCTACCGTCAGGCAGGGATCCGCCTTTGGCGGATAATTCTTTAGTCAATATAGCGGCATTGAAATCGCCGTATGTAGTAGGATTGGTGGCTATGATTATTTCATCAGCCACACCCATTTCTTTTTTAATATTGTCTTTTAATTTTTCAAGACGTCTTTTTTGTTCAGATCCCAGAACCCCATTTTTTTGCAAGTTTCCAATTATAAAATAATTGCCGTTGAATTTATTAGTTTTTTCTATTGAGATCAAATCAGTTTCTTTTTCAACTATGGCTATGATCTTTGGATTCCTTTTTTTGTCCAGACAGATCTCGCAGAGTTTATCATCTTTGTTTTGCGGCAAGAAAACAAAAAAACACTTCTCGCAAACAGACATATCTTCAAAACCTTTTAAAGATTTTATTATTCCATCTATCTCATCTTTTCCGGAACTGATTACGTGGAAAGCTAGACGGGTGGCTTGTCGCGGACCTATAGAGGGAAGTTTAGAAAAATAATGTATAAAGTTTTTTATAGGGTCGGGGAGATTCATGGTGTAAAATGTCAAATGTCAAATTTCAAATCAAACCCAAAGTTCAAATGTCAAAAATTTGGATTTAGGATTTTAGTCATTGATTTGTCATTTGGATTTTAAAATTTGGAATTGTTTTAGTCTTGGTTATGGTATTTATCTAGGCTCATAAAGCTGACTTTTTCTTGATCAAATCTTAATTTAATTGTTCCGGTTGGGCCGTTTCTGTGTTTCGCCACAATGATCTCTGTCATGCCCATCTCTTCCGGAGAAGGATTGGCTTTTTCATGATCTTTTCTGTAAATAAACATAACTACATCGGCATCTTGTTCAATAGATCCGCTTTCTCTTAAATCGGAAAGTCTCGGTCTTTTATTTTCTCTTTGATCTACGGCTCTGGAAAGCTGGGATAAAGCAATGACTGGAATATTTAATTCCCTGGCCAAACCCTTTAAGCCCCTGGAAATTTCCGTTATTTGCGAGACCATATTATCCGAGCTTGTGCGCGGTTGTATCAATTGCAGATAATCAACTACCAATAAGCTCAATCCGGATTCTGATTGAAGTCTTCTAGCCATAGATCTCATTTGAAGAATATTCGGGCTCGGCGTGTCGTCTATGAAAATCGGGGCCTTAGAAAGTTCGTCTAGCGCCCCCTGAATGCAAGAAAAAGCATCGTCTTCTTTAAGCTTGCCGGTTCTTAAATTCCAAAGCGGAACGTTGGCCTGGGAAGAAATAAATCTATCTATTACCTGTTCCTTAGACATTTCCAAAGAAAATATGCCAACCGGTTGTTTGTGATTTACCGCTATGCTTCTGGCAATATCTAAAGCCAGCGATGTTTTTCCAATAGACGGTCTGGCGCCTAAAACTACTAAATCTGAACGTTGAAAACCGGAAAGTATATTGTCTAAGTCCTGAAAGCCGCTAGGAACGCCTCTCAAACCGCCTTCACCGCTATGAAGCCTTTCAATTCTTTCGTAGGCTCCTTTAAGTCCTTCGCCGATGCTGGAAAATTTTTGAGGAACGGATTTTTGAGATATGGAAAATATTCTTTTTTCTATATCGTCCATCATTTCCTCCATATCCATTCCGGTACTGAAAGCTTTTTCGGAAATATCTCCGGAGGCGCTTATTAAATCTCTTAATATTTTTTTCTCTTTTACGATTTGTGCATAATGGCCGACATGCGCGGCGGAGGGGACTGATTCTATTATTTTGGTCAGATAAGCGCTGCCACCAATGTCTTTTAATAGACCGGCTTCTTTTAATTTGTTTGTAACTGTAAAAATATCTATCGGCTCTCTTTTTGTGTAGAGTCCTAAAATTGCCTCATATATTTTTTCGTTTACCGGTTTGTAAAAATCATTTGGCGACAAAACATCAGCAACATTTATTATTGAGTTTTTGTCTATCATTAAAGCGCCTAAAACAAATTGTTCCGCTTCTAGGTTTTGAGGCGGGAGTTTTAATTTGCTTGTTGCCATAGATTTAAAGAATAATTTACTAAACTTTTTTAGTTACGAGTTGACCGATTGGCATATCCTCTACTATATATCCTAAGCCTTCTATTTTATTTCTCAATAGGTCGGATTGAGTAAACTGTTTATGAGTCCTGCATAACTCGCGTTCTCTGGCCAATTTGGCGATATTTAGGGGTATTTTGGGCGTTTTTAAGGCTATTCCTAGGAATATTTCCATTTTTTTGACTAAAAATTTTTTGATTGTTACCGCTTCGTTTTTATTCAGTTTCCAGATTTTTGGTTCCATTGTATTTATTAATTCAAAAATAGAAGCTAGCGCTTTTGGAGTATTAAAATCATCATCCATAGCTTCTTTGAAATTTAATTCTGCAAGATCTAGTGATTTTTTAATTTCAACGTTAATCGGCCCTTTTTGTTTCACCCCCTCACCCAACGATTGGGTGCGGGGGTTTATGATTGAAAGTATCGCTAATATTTTTTGTATTTTTTTCAAAGTATTATTGGCCTGATCCGCGGACAATTCCATATAGTTAAAAGGGGATCGGTAATGACTCTGGTTTATTAAAAGTCTTAATGTTTCCGGAGGATACTTTTCAATAAAATCATTTATTGTAATAAAGTTTTTTAGGGACTTAGACATTTTTTTGCCATTGATCAAAAGAAATCCCGCGTGCATCCAAATTTTAACCATCGGTTTTTTTCCGGAAGCGGATTCTTGCTGGGTAATCTCGGCTTCGTGATGGGGGAATTTCAGATCCACTCCGCCTCCGTGAATATCATATTGCGGGCCGAAATAATGTTCGGTAATGGCGGTATCTTCAATGTGCCAGCCCGGACGGCCCCAGCCTAAAGATACGCGCCAAAGCGGTTCGCCAAGGACTATTTTAAAGGCTATTTTTTTATTATTTTTCAGTTCGGGAATATTCTCGTCCCTTATACATCCTTGTGTGAGGGATTTGTCTGCGGGAAATTTCCAAAGTACAAAATCCCCCCTATTTCTTTTATTTATAGACTCATCAATTCTAGATGTGGCATCTTCGGCTTGAAGAATAGTTCTTTTGGAAAGCCTCCCATATTCAGGAAAGGTGGAAATATCAAAGTAATAGCCATCGTCATCTATTTTATAAGCGTGGCCCTTTTTAATTAAGGTTTGAATTTGTTTTATTATTTGCGGAATGTGTTTTGTGGCCTTGGCGTATTTTATTCCTTTGATGTGAAGTATTTTTTCAAATGTATGATATTCGCGTTCAAATTGAGAGGCTAATTCGATCGGAGATATACTTTGTTCTTTGGCCCGCTCAATGATCTTATCGTCAACATCGGTGATGTTTTGCAGATAGGATATTTTTATTTTCTGTGATCTTAAATAACGGGCAATGGTATCAAAGGCAATGTAGGTTCGCGCGTGGCCTAGATGCGGGAAATCATATACGGTCGGTCCGCAAACAAATAGCCGTATTGGCCGGTTATTTGGCAGATTTTGTTTTATTCCGGAAAGAGAATCGTAAATTTTTACCCCGCACCTTTTGTGGATAGAATTTGTTTTTTGCATTTTTATAGTTAATGAATCCGAATGTTTATTTTTATTGCCAAATTATCAGCGGAGTGACGTACTTATTAGGAAAGATCCACAAAAAGTGCGGGGTTTACAGCCATTTTTTATTTTTAAACACTACAAGAGATATCGTAGTTACAGAAATTACCGCGATAAGACTGATAAGAAATACTTTTAAATCATTTTCACCAAACAATCTGTTAAAGGACTCCACGGCAAAAAGTTGCATGATTATAACTATTGGTATTGTTAAAAATGCTAAAATAGTGAATTTCTTCATAACCGAGTTAGTTTTGGCATTTAAAAGCTGGGCATTAGTTTCCTCTAAAGATTCAATGGTTTGCTGATAATTTTCCAGATGTTGTATTACTTTTAGATGGTCTCCGACTAGATCTGATAAATACACAACTATGCTTCCCCCCCAGAATTTTATGGCAGTTTCTTTTAGGGATTTTAGAAGTATTTCTTGGGGGCCGCTAATGATCCTATAATCTAAGAGATCTCTTTTGACATAGGATATTTTTCTAAGCATGGCTTCTTCGTTTCCAGTGAAAAGTTCTTGGGTCAAGCCAATTACATTTTCTTCGATGTGCTTTAATTGGCGCATAGAAAAACTAATAATTTCTTCAATGATTGAATACAGTAATTTTCCAGTATTGTCCATTGAGGTTTCTTTGAAATGAAGATTGTTGGTCAAATTCCTGGTGAAATTATTTATGGGTTCCAATTCTTCATAGTGCACGGTTATGATCTTATTTTTTGTAATAAGACAATCAATCTCGGCTTTACGGGAAGTTTTCATAATTTGATCATAAATCGGTATATGGTAGGTTAAATAGAGATATTGATCATATATATCAACTCGGGAATGAGCGGAAACATGGAGCAATTCATCTAGAATAATTGGATGAAATTTATGCTGTTTGGCGATATATTCAATATCTTGTTTGGTTGGTTTGGCGATATCTATCCAAGTAATATTTTTATTTTTAATTATTTTCATTTTAAATAATGATTAATTTTATAAATTAATTATATCATAAAAATAGTAAAATTTAGCGATTAGCCATTAGTGATTAGTTATGAGAAGAAATTGATTTTTTCTGCTTTTTCCTTTAAAGTATTGTATAGTGAATTAGGTAATTAGTTGTTGGTAAATTACAAAGAAAAAACTGAGAGTTGCTCCTCCTTTCACTAATTACTAAGCACTAACTTCTAGTTGCTATCCTCGCCCCCATAGCTTAATGGTAAAGCAGTTGCCTTTTAAGCAATTGACCATGGTCCGATTCCATGTGGGGGCACAGATTCAGAAAAACTTACAACTAACAACTTATAACTAATAACAAAAGAGTTTTCACAGTTCCTTCTCTAAATCCTCCAAAAGCTTTTTAGCTCTTGAGCCTAATTTTTTAGGAGTTTTAGTTACGAATTTAACGAATAAATTCCCGCGGCCCCTTCCTCCCGATTTTGGCATACCTTCATTGGGAACAGCCAGTTTTTCTTGAATATAAAATCCCTCGGGTATTTCTATATTTATTTTACCGCCGGAAATAACAGGAATTTCAATTTTTTTATTCAAAAGTATGTCGG
>JBBTYU010000042.1:0-9713 GCA_038061675.1 Patescibacteria group bacterium
GACCCCCTTCGGCCGGGTCGACTTCACCCGGAGGTCGAGCCAGCGACTTCCGAACAGGGTCGCGCGTACCCTGTCCCCCTCCCGAACCGGCAGGCCGTCCAGCAGGCTCGCGACGTACTTCCCCCCGGCAAGCTGGTCTTGCCAGTCGCGCAGTCCCTGCTCCTTGCCCAGGGGTTCGAGCGTGACCTGTCCCGCGGGAGAGGCCTGAACAAAAATATCGCTATTCCCCTGACTGATGACAACCAGTCCTTTGGTCCCGAGCCGCACTTTCGCGAAAAAATCTATCAGATCTTTAAGACGGATTTCCGACTTATTCAAAAAAAACTTGTTCGAACCATCGCGATCAACCTGCCGGGAAATGGAAATTTCGGCGAACTCAAGCTGGAAAAAGTTTTTCTCATTTTCGAAATGGAGCGATGCCTGCGCCTGGCCGAGCCGCGATTTTTTGGGAGTACCGGCAAAAATAAGATCTTCGGCTTTATCGCCCCTCAAATTTTTTGCTTCACGCTCGCCCAAAATCCAACGCACTGCGTCTAATACATTGCTTTTTCCGCTGCCGTTCGGACCGACAATTCCGGCAATACCGCCAGGAAATTCCAAAACTGTTTTTTCAGCAAAAGATTTAAAGCCTACAAGTTCTAGTCGTTTAAGTAACATGCAAAAAGGGTTTATTTTTAAAAACTTGTTTTAATTATACCTCAAAACTAACCAGCTTTATTAATTCATCTGTTAATTTCATCGGCAATCCGATAACGCTTTCCGGTTCGCCTTCAATGCGGTCTAAATACGGAAAAAGTAACGGGTGCTCGTAATCAAATCCTCCCGCGTGCAAAAACGGGTCCCTGCTCGCCACATATCTATCAATGACATCCTGCGGAAACTCTTTGAACCATATCTTGCAAATATCGGTCCCCTGAACTCTCGCGCCTGTTTTTGTATTCACGACAACGATCGATCCAATCGTTTCAGCCGAATATTTCGCGCACATCCTTAAATATTCTTTCGCTTCTTCATCGGAAGACGGCTTTTCAAAAATTCTACCGTTGCAAGAAACAACTATGTCAGCGGTTATTAAAATTGCATCTGATTTGATCTTCGGCAACAATGCGTCGGCTTTGGCGTTTGCCAGCGCCAGCGTCAATTTGACCGGATCCTCAAAACGGATCTGTTTTTCATCAATATAGGACGGAAGCACGCCAAATTCATATCCCATCTTTTTCAGGATCTTTTTCCTTCCTGAAGATTGGGAACCCAAAATTATTCGCATTGGATGATCTTTCTTATTTTTGTAATTCCTGCAATGCTTTTTTAGCCGCATCCACTTCGGCATCCTGCTTGGACATCCCCTGGCCGGTCGCGATCAATTTATCGGCCAAATGAACTCCAACCGTAAATATTTTTTTGTGATCCGGACCCTCCTCGCTGATCACTCTATATATAGGAGTGATCTTTTGATTGGCCTGGGTTTTTTCCTGAAGCTCGCTTTTTGCGTCTCTGTATAAACCTTTTTCCACCACATTTTCCAATTCAGCCATTATGAATTTTTCTATGAATTTTTTAGCGCTTTCATATCCTCCGTCTAAATATATAGCTCCTATTAAAGATTCTGTGGCATTCGCCAAAATAACGTCCCTTGCCCTTCCGATATCTTTTGACTCGCCCTTGGAAAGCAATAAAGAATTTTCCAGTTCTATATTCTTGGAGATATCAGCCATCATTTGATAGTTCACTAAAGCCGCCCTAAAAGACGTGAGCTTGCCCTCATCGTAATTTGGATATTTACTATATAAAATTTCCGTCACTACCAATTCCAAAACAGCATCGCCTAAAAATTCCAATCTTTCATTATGCGAAAACCGCCAACTAGGATTTTCGTTCAGATACGATCTGTGAGTTAGCGCCTCTTTTAATAAATTTTCTTTTTTAAACTTATACCCGATGCTTTTAGATAATTTTTCAATATCCATATGTACTAAAACAATTTCTAATTACTAATTTCTAATGTCTAATCAATGTCTGATGTCTGTCATTCCAAACTTGATTTGGAATCCAGTTCTCCTTCTAGATTCCGGCTCGTTGGCCTAAATGACAATTATTTTTCGGCTTTTATGTTTTTATTTTTTGGGTTTCTTCTCTTTTTCTTTTTTCTCGGAAACAACATCTTCTTTCACCGGCGCATGATCATCTTTGCCTGGCTCCCCTATCTCTCTATAAACAGTCCCTAAAACACCATTGATAAATTTACCAGAATTCGGGCCACCGTAATTTTTTGCCACTTCAATAGCCTCGTTTATAGCCACCTTCGGCGGAACTTCGTTCCTGTCCGCGAATAAAAGCTCAAAAAGCCCTATGCGCAGGACATTCCTGTCCACAATAGATATCTGATTAATTGGCCACTCCGGAGCCGCTTTAGTAATTATGTTATCAATTTCTTTTTTATGAGAAATTATATTTTTCATCAGGTTCCAAACAAATTCCGGCTCATCAATGCCGGGCCCGAACTCCTTCATATTTCTTTCAAGAATTTCCGTCAGATCATTTTTCTGATTATAAAAATCCCACTCATAAAGAGATTGGAGAATTATAGAACGAGCTAAGTGACGAGTAGCCATATTTCAAATTAAAACATAATTCCTAATTACCAATATCCAATTCCTAATAAATTAATCGGTGTATGAATTTCTAATTGACCTAATTACTCTAATTGACCTAAATAAATCCCAAGTCCTAACTATTAATGATTATTTAACTTCCTTATTCTTTTTTAGGTTTTGGAGCTTGAGTCATTATTTAGAAATTAGGAATTAGAAATTAGAAATTTCTTTATTACTATTTCTCATAGCTTCTGCAATTAGAGCAAAGCCTGTGAGACAAAACCGGAGCCTTGCAATTTTTACAGGCCGAAATACTGGCCTTTTTTAAAGCTTGATGAGCCCTGTGCATTCCAACTCTTGATTTTGATTTGTGTTTTACTGGTACGCCACCCATAGTTTTGTTGTGTCCGCCATAGCTTTGGCGAAGACGAATTTTTAATTAATTTTATTTGAACTTCTATGCTCCGCTGACCAGCGGATATCAAAGTTATTTACATATTAAAAATATCATAAAAGAATAAATAAGTAAATATTTTAAAAAAGAAATTTTTGAGTTATGATATATGTATTCGTCATCTATTATTTTTGAGCTTAAATTTTAAATTTCCACATGCCTCGATTCACTCACCTACACGTACACTCACATTATTCTCTTTTGGATGGGCTCGCCAAAATAGATGAGTTGGTCAACAGGACCAAAGAATTAGGAATGAATTCTTTGGCGCTAACTGATCACGGCAATCTTTACGGCGCGATTGAATTTTATAAAAAAGCAAAAAAAGCCGGCATCAAACCGATCCTTGGAGTTGAGGCATATATCGCTCCGAACGGCCGGCACAATAAGCGCAACAGAATTGACGACAAATTTTGTCATTTAGTTTTGCTGGCGGAAAATAATATCGGCTGGAAAAATCTTATCCAATTAGTCACCAAAGCAAATCTGGAAGGATTTTATTACAAGCCAAGAATAGATAAAGAAATTTTAAAAATGCACCATGAGGGCATCATTGCTTTATCCGCTTGCCCTGCCGGAGAAATTGGACGGGCTCTCACGGCTAATAAATACAACGAAGCAAAAAGAATTGCTTTGGAATATCAGGAAATTATGGGCAAAGGAAATTTTTTCCTAGAACTTGGCCATCATCCTGGCATTCCCGGCGTTAAAGAAGTGAATGAAGGCATCAGAAAACTGGCCCAAGAAACCGGCATAGATATGGTGGCGACTCAAGACACGCATTACTTAAGATCCGAGGATGCAAAATATCACGATATTCTTCTGGCGGTACAAACCGGAAATACCGTGGACGATCCGGACAGGCTCACTTTAAAAGACGATGATTTTTCTTTGCGGTCTCCGGAACAGATGCTTGAATTTTTTTCCGACATTCCGGAAATTTTGGAAAACACCGCAAAAATTGCCGACCGCTGCAACGTAGAGATCCAGCTCGGAAAAGTGATATTGCCTAAATTTCCGCTTCCAAAAAATGAAAATGCTAATGATTATCTGGAAAAACTAGTTAATGAAAGAGTGGGCGGACGTTATCCAAATATAAACGCAGAAACCAAAAAACGGCTGGATTATGAAATGGACGTCGTTAAAAAAACTGGATTCGTTGATTATTTTTTAATTGTGCAGGACTTCGTAAATTGGGCAAAAGAACGCGGCATCGCCGTTGGTCCGGGCAGAGGTTCGGCCGCGGGCAGTATTGTTTCTTATATTTTAGGCATCACGGACTTGGATCCGATCCAATACGGGCTAATGTTTGAAAGATTCTTGAATCCCGAACGTATTTCAATGCCTGATATAGATTTAGACTTTACCGATACCCGCCGCGATGAAGTATTCGGATATCTGCAAGAAAAATACGGCACAGATCGTGTTGCCCATATCATTACTTTTGGAACTATGGCCGCCCGCGCGGCAATTAGAGACGTCGGTAGAGCCATGGGCGTTCCTCTTTCCCTTTGTGATACGGCCTCAAAATTAATCCCTTTCAACCCAACTCAAGGAATGAAAGAAGGATGGATAGATGAAACATTAAAAAAAGTGGTGGAATTTAAAAATCTCTACGAAACAAATCCTGACGCTAAAAAAATAATAGACGCCGCTAAACACCTTGAGGGCGTAAACCGCCACGCTTCGGTCCACGCCTGTGGAACCGTGATTTCTGAAGGTCCGCTCACCGACTATATGCCTATTCAATACGCGCCCGGGGACAAAGATACCATTATGACCCAATTTGAAATGCACAGCGTTGAAGATCTCGGCTTGCTTAAAATTGATTTGCTCGGACTTAAAAACTTAACAACCATAGAAAATTCTATTCGCCTGATAAAAGAAAATCACGGAATAGATTTAGATATGAGCAAGATACCGCTGGACGATAAAAAAACTTTTGAAATTTTTCAGGCCGCGGATACCACAGGAGTTTTTCAGCTTGAATCGAGCGGTATGCGCAGATACCTCAAAGATTTAAAAGCCTCCGAAATAGAAGACATCATCGCAATGGTCGCTTTATACCGCCCGGGCCCGATGGAATTTATCCCGCAATATATCAACAGAAAGTTTGGACGCGAAAGAATAAATTATTTGCATCCGAAACTTGAACCCATACTTAAAACAACTTACGGCGTAATGATCTACCAGGAACAGCTGATGAAAGTGGCGCAGGAGCTCGCCGGCTTTACGCTTTCCGAAGCCGATACATTAAGAAAAGCTGTCGGTAAAAAGATCAAATCCTTGCTGGATGAACAAAGCCAAAAAATGATAGACGGAATGGTTAAAAACGGAATTGAAAAAAGAATTGCCGAACAGATATGGATGTGGTTTGAACCGTTTGCCAGATATGGATTCAACAGAAGCCATGCCGCTTGCTATGCGGTTATCGGATATCGAACCGCGTATTTGCGCGCGCACTACCCCGTTGAATTTTATACAGGTCTTTTAAATGCCGATTCCGGCGATGTGGAAAGAGCCGCTTTCCTTATCAGTGAAGCTAAAAAAGCCGGCATTCAAATATTGCCGCCTGATATAAATAAAAGCTTTTTAGCTTTCGTCCCGGAAGAAAAAAATATCCGTTTCGGTTTATTAGCCATTAAAAATGTCGGCCAGAATATTATTGAAGCCATTATGGCCGAAAGGCAAAAAAATGGGCCTTTCAAAAATTTTATAGATCTGCTTGAAAGAGTTGAACACAAAGATCTGAATAAAAAATCTTTGGAAAGTTTGATAAAATCCGGCGCGCTAGATTCTTTGAGCATAGAAAGAAATCAGGCTATAGCCAATATAGAAGATATTATTAAATTTACTTCCGGATTAAGAAGATCAAAAAACACGACGCAGAACAGCCTTTTCGGAGGATCTAGGGCTTCGGCTGGCGCTCTCAAAATGAAATCTTGTGTTCCAGCCACTCCGACCGAAAGAATAACTTGGGAAAAAGAATTGTTGGGTTTATTTATATCCGACCATCCTTTAAATATATATAAAGAAAAAATACAGAAACTGGAAGTATCTGAAATAAGCGTTGCTATGGCCCGCGGAGATAATGATGAATGGATGAGGCCTAAAAATGTCAAAGTTGCCGGATTTATATCCAAACTTCATTCAATTACCACAAAAATGGGACAGCCGATGCTTTTTGTGACAATTCAAGATTTTAATGCCAATACGGAAATATTGGTGTTCTCGGATGTCTTGGACAAAACCAAGAGTATCTGGATAGAAGGAAATGTGGTTTTAGTTGCCGGAAAAATTTCTCTTCGCGGCGGCGAACCAAAAATAATTTGCAGTTCGGCTAAACAGATTAAGTAATTAGTTTTAAATAGCTTAAAAAGAAAAAGAGCCCTGACTGCGGGCTCTTTTTGAAACGAAACAATTTGGTTTCGCTATTACTGCTTTTCCTGTTTTTTCAACTGCGTTTGCCGTTTGATCCACTCCTTACGAAGGAATTGTAAATGGCGTTTGGCTGGCGGGCTCTCAAGTATTGAGTCAATATTATAAACTATTGTGCCGTTCTCACGCACCTCGTCAATTTTCACTCTATATTCATCACTCACGGATTCTTTACTACGCCGTTCAATCTCCTTGAGCGTGCATTTAAAGATCTTTCTGCAACAGCTTTTGCAAATAGGAACTCTGTTCCCATTAGAAGATTCAACATTACCAAGCCCTTTTCTCTTTTTCCGCTTCCAACAATATCCACAAGTCATATTATTTACCTCCTCTGAATGAACTACTAGTAATAGTAGATTAAAAACAACCTAGTCGCAATAGACACTTTCAAGATTAAATAAAATCTTATATAATAAAACACATGACAACACAAGTGAACATTGACCACATAAGGCACTCTCTTTCCCATTTATTAGCCGCAGTTGTGTTAAAAAAATATCCCGGAACCAAAATAGGCATCGGTCCTGTCATAGAAAACGGGTTTTATTATGATTTTCTTTTGCCAACGCCGATCAGCGATGCCGATTTGCTAGATTTGCAAAAAGAAATGCGCCATCTTATAGCGCAAAAGCTAGATTTCACAAAAGAAGAAATTACCGCCACCGAAGCCAAAAAACTTTTCGCGGGACAAAATTTCAAACTGGAACTTATTGAAGAGCTGGAAGAAGCCAAGTCCCTCATTTCCCTTTATCATACCCTTCGACAAGCTCAGGACGACGCCTCAGATGTCTTCACCGATCTCTGCAAGGGCCCTCACGTCAAAAACACTTCGGAAATAAACATGGAAGGGTTCAAGCTCACTCACATTGCCGGAGCATATTGGAAGGGCAGCGAAAAAAATCCGATGCTCACCCGCATTTACGGATTGGCTTTCGCGAATAAAAAAGAATTGGACGCTCACCTGCTTATGCTGTTAGAGGCCAAAAAAAGAGATCACCGACTTCTCGGTGAAAAGCTAAAAATATTCGCTTTCAGCGATTTTGTAGGTCCTGGTTTGCCGCTCTGGCTTCCAAACGGAACTGTAATAATTGAAGAATTAGAAAAAATGGCTAAAGAAATGGAACGCCGAGGCGGATATAAACGCGTCCGAACTCCGCACATTGCCAAAGAAATAATGTATAAAACATCGGGGCATCTTCCTTATTATGCCGATCTTATGTTTCCCCCGATGATTATGGATGAAGATGGGCAAAAAACCACCTATTACTTAAAAGGAATGAATTGTCCGCACCATCATATGATCTTTGCGAACGAGCCAAAAAGCTATCGGGATCTTCCCCTTCGTTTAGCTGAATACGGGACTTGCTACCGCTACGAAAAAAGCGGAGAGCTTTTGGGCTTAATGCGCGTGCGAATGCTTTCTATGAACGATGCTCATATTTATTGCACCGAAGAACAATTCGCCAGCGAATTTATGGCGGTCATTAAAATGTATCTGGAATATTTCAAAATATTCGGAATTGAAAAATACGTTATGCGTTTTTCCACTCACAGCAAAGAAGGGCTTGGAAAGAAATTCATTGACAACGAAAAACTATGGATAAAAACCGAGGATATGGTAAGGGATATAATGCAAAAAGAGAAAGTGCCATTTGTGGAAGTGCCGAACGAAGCTGCTTTTTACGGCCCAAAGATTGACGTTCAAATTTGGAGCGCCATTGGCAAAGAATATACTCTGGCAACTAATCAGGTAGATTTTGCCGTGCCTGAAAGATTCGGACTTAAATATAAAGACAGTGACGGAAAAGAAAAAACGCCTATCTGTATTCACCGGGCTCCACTATCAACTCATGAAAGACTGGTTGGATTTCTTATTGAGCATTATGCCGGCGCATTCCCAACTTGGCTCGCTCCAATTCAAGCCATGATCTTGCCAATCAGTGAAAAACACAAAAAATATTCTGATGCGGTCTTAAAAGAATTAATTAAACAAGGAATCCGCGCCGAGATAGACGAATCCAACGAAACACTCGGTAAAAGAATCCGCATATCGGAAATGCAAAAAATACCGTATATTTTGGTAGTTGGCGAACAAGAAGAAACCAATAAGACAGTTGCTGTCCGCCAGCGCGAAAAAGGAAGCCAAGGCGAAATGACCACGGAAGCTTTCGCGGAGATGATCAAAAAACAACTTCCCTACTAAACAATTTCTCTCAAATTAAAATCCCCTTCTAGCTTTTTCAACTCCTTCTTGAATTTCCACCTCCTTACCAAGACTCTTCAGACCTCTTTCAAGCTCTTCCTTGCGTTTTCTTTCTTCTATTTCTTTTTTATTTTTTGCTACTTCAGCGTAATCTAACAAAATATCCTTTTCTTTTTCAGATTTTGGCTCTGGGCTATTAAATTTAAATGATTCATTAAACATATTAAATATTTTATATTTTAATTACCTACATTTTTATTATAGCACTATTTTAGCATTTCGTCAAATAGGGCTCTGAGCACTCCCGGATTCCCTCTTCCCTTAAGCTCCGCCATCGCTTTTCCAACCAAAAACTGAAGGGCGTTGGTTTTTCCGGCTCTATAATCCTCCACTGCTTTGGGATTGGCAGAAATTATTTTCTTAACCGTCTCTTCCAATCCGCCTTCGTCTGATATCTGATTTAATCCCTCACTCTTAACTATTTCTCTTGGATCTAAGCCGGTATCTATCATTCTTACGATCAGGTCTTTTGCCACGCGACTGGAAATCTCTTTCTTGAATATCATATCAACCAGATCGGCAAGATTTTCCGCTGTAAGTTTGCTTTGGTTTAAACCAATTTCCTTAGTCATCAACGCTCCTTTAATATCGCTGGTCAAATAATTCAAAATAAGCTTCACTTTTTCGGCGCTAGCTTCTTTTTGTAAATCTGCTTCCAATTCCGAAACAGCCTGTTCAAAATAATTAGACATTTCCCTGTCCTGTATCAGAACACTCATTTGTTCCAAAGAAAGACCAAACTCTTCGGCGAATCTATTTCTTTTTGCGTTCGGAAGCTCCGGAATTTCCAGTTTTAATTTTTCAATATCCCAGCCAGAGGCTGGTCCGCCTTCGGCGGAAAAACCGTCCCTAGTCAACGGTGGTAAATCCGGCTCCGGGAAATAACGGTAATCATGCGCCTCCTCTTTTGACCTCTGAGAAACAGTCAGTTTCATTACATCATCCCAGCCGCGGGTTTCCTGGT
>JBBTYU010000043.1:0-3802 GCA_038061675.1 Patescibacteria group bacterium
TGCTTAATACCCAAAGTAAAAGCGCCAATCCTAAAACAGTCACCCAGATTATCACTCCGCCCATTGTCGGGGTATTTTCTTTATGTTTGTGAAGGCTGTAAAAAACCGGAGCTAATTCCTGGCTTCTAATTTGTTTATGCAAATGAAAGCGATCCAGTATTTTAATAAAAACAGGAGTCAGTATTAACGCTACTGTAAAAGCGGTTCCCGCCAAAATCAGTAATCTTATTGTCTGTTCCAGCATAATAATTAAATTTTATTATTATCTTCGGGAATTAAAACTTCATGAAGATTTTTTACCATTTGTTTGTATTTTTCATAATCCGGCAAATCCTCTACTTTTAATATTCCCAATCTTTTGATCAGATCAAAACTAGCGATGTAAATGTAGGCATTGGCCCTTTTTGGATCAATTGTTCTTTCAACTAGGCCTCTTAAAAGAAGATTTCTCATTGTGAAGCTGGAATTAACCCCGCGGATATATTCAATATCGGCGCGGCTTATCGGACCGGCATAGGCAATTATGGAAAGTGTTTCTAATGCTGCAGGAGTAAGATCTTCGGTGAATTCCTGTTTTATAATATCTTCCAAAAGACCGGTGAGTTCGGGTTTAGTTGCAAGCTGTATTTTCCCGGCATTTTTTATAAGAGCGATTCCTCTTTCTTGCCTGCTTAGTTCGGTTTCCAGGTCTTTTAAAGCGGTTTCCAGTTCATTAGTTGATATTTTTCCGCCAGAGGCGGATCCGCCTTGGGTGGACAAAATTTTACCAAGTTTTTCAACGGAAATTGGTTCTCCGTAGGCGAATAAAACCGCTTCAATTTTTGATAATAAACCCCCGCACCTAATAGTATTGGGGTTTTGTAAGTTTTCATTCTTTGAATTGTTTAGGTGAGGGGGTAAATTATCCATTATATGCTTTGTTCCCCGCTTAATAGCGGTTCGGACTCTTTTGGTTTTTGCTTTATGATTATATCAGAAAATTGGTCTTCCTGAGTAGAGGTGATGAGCCGGTCGCGTATCAAATGCAGTATGGCAAGAAAAAAAACTATAATTTCCAATTTTGATTTTGATTCAACCACATTTTTAAAACTGTTTTCGGCCTTTTGTTTGAATCTATTAAGCAGTTCTTCCATTTTTTCTTTAATAGAAATTACAGTTTTTTTGATGGTCTTTTTTTCCGGAATAAGAGCTTTGAGCTCGGCGATTATTTTTTCAATCGGGCCAATTAAGTCTTTAACTTCCAGATTTTTTGGCGGATAAAAGATAGGCGGCAAGTTTGAAAATAATTCTTTGCCGAAGCAGTACTTTTTATTGTCCCACAGAGTTTTAAGATTTAGAGCGGCATTCTTTCCGCCTAAGGCGGATCCGCCTCTGGCGGAAAATTCTTTATAGATCTTTAATCTAAGTTCCAGATCTTGAATGTCGCTTTCTTCTTCTTGGGTCAGTTCCAGAGATGGCAAAAGCGCTTTTGATTTTATGAGTAAAAGCTTGGAAGCGACGATTATGAAATCAGCAATTACGCTTGGATGTGTTGTTTCTTCATTGATGCTTTGCAGATATTTCAAAAAATCATTGGTAATTTCCGCCAAATTTACCACGGTTATTTCCATTTTTCTTTCTTCAATCAGTTCAAGCAGTTTATCCAGTGGACCAGTAAATTGGTCTGATTTTATTTCGTATCTCATAGTAAATCGTTAGTCGTCGGTTGTTTATTGTTCGTCGAGCAGCAAACCGGCTTTTGTGTATATATTTGTCGGCGCCCAAAGCATCCATCCTGCCTCGGTGGTTGATGCCGCATCGTAAGTTGCTTGAATTTGCGCCCTGATTTTAACAGCGTCATAGTCTGCTCCCAAATCAAAGTCCTGAAGCCATGGCCTAAATTTAGATTCAACCATTTTTATAGTTGTCGTTGATTTGTTAAAGGCATCCAGTCGTTGTTCGGCTTTTAACATAGATGTATAAACTACGTCATAAGGAAATTCTGCCGGATTTGTATGGCCATTAAATCCTTTATTGTAATGCGACGGATAAACCATTGGCGCAATGTAATCAAAATAAGGCATGGCATCGTCAATGTTTTGGCCAATACCCAGATCATCTTGGAGCAGTGTGGTATAGCCAAATAAGTCGGCGGATAGTTTTGCGCCGGGAAGATTTTCTCGCAAGTATTTAAAAAAACTATGCATTACTTGCCTTTTTGTTTGTATTTTTGCGTTATAAAAAGGATATCTTATATCCGCCATATTTCCGTCCGAGGCGAATCTTATATAATCAAAATTTATCTCATCAAATCCCCTGCTTAATGCATCTTTGGCAATCGTAATATTGTAGTCCCAAACTTCTTTTGAGGATGTGTCCACCCAAGAGATTCCTTTATAGTCTTTCCAAACAGTATTTTTAGATATGCTTTGAAGCGCTAAATCTGGTCTGGCTTTTACTAAAGCCGGATCTTGAAAAACCGCCATTCTGGCTATTACATAAATTCCTTCATCATGGAATTTTTTAATTAAGGCGTTTGGTTTTAAAATCTTAATTTCCACGGCTCCGTATTTATTGACTAATTCAATATCATTTTTATAGCTTAAATTCCCGGTGTAATCCTTGATATCAACTACAATTGCATTTATTTCTGTGGTTTTAATGAGGTTGATAAAATAATCAATTTTTTTAGCGCTGCTAGCCGACCACGCGGTTGAATAAATAGCCTTGATCACGGAGGGAGGATTTTCCAATTTTTTTTGCGGTTCAATGTCGGCTTTAGGGTCTATTGGTTTTTCAATTTTGGGTATTTTTTTCTCAGCCACCACATCTTCTTGGCTGGCTGTTTTTGGAATATCGGAAAGGCTTAAATTGTTGTTTGAAGTGAAAAATAAAAACAGGCCCATGCCGCTGAATATTAAAATAAAGAAATAAATAACTTTTTGCATTTTTATATTGTAATTATATCTAATTTTCCGGGCATTTAACAGAGTTATATAAAATAAAAATGGTTAATCAGTTGAACTCGCTATTAATATTCTTGACATTATCTTGCGGATTCGCTACATTATTCAAGTACTTTGGTTTATGGTATTTGTGGGCTTGTAGCTCAACGCAAAGAGCGCTATGTCTGTTCTGCAAGATATCTGCAGATAGAGATTTCGGTTAAAATCCGAACGAGCTCACCGATATTATAAACAATGCCGGCGCTAATCACGCCGGTTTTTTTATTCACATAATTTTAACTTTTAGACTAGTCGCTAGCTTCTAATGGCTATATACTATTCATATGTTAGCCATCTACAGAAAATATCGCCCTAAAAAACTTTCCGAATTATTGGGACAAGAACATATTGTTGAGGTTCTAAAAAATTCCGCTAGACAAAATAGATTTGCTCATGCCTATTTATTTTATGGTTCAAGGGGTTCCGGTAAAACCACGGTTGCTCGTCTTTTGGCAAAATTGGTAAATTGCGAGAAGAGAATTAAAGATGATGAGTTCAGAGAAAAAGGAGAGGTATGTAATGAATGCAGGCCCTGCACTGAAATTGATGCTAATCAAGCAATGGACGTGGTGGAAATTGACGCCGCTTCCAATAGAGGCATAGACGAGATCAGGGATCTTAAAGAAGGCATTAAGCTGTCCCCTATTTATTTGTCTAAAAAAGTTTTCATCATAGACGAAGTCCATATGCTTACCCGCGATGCCTTTAACGCGCTTTTAAAAACTTTGGAAGAACCTCCCGCTCACGCCATATTTATTTTGGCGACCACCGAATATGAAAAGATTCCGGCTACGATTTCATCCCGAACGCAAAAGTTT
>JBBTYU010000044.1:0-4618 GCA_038061675.1 Patescibacteria group bacterium
TCATAACAATTAATCCCCAGAAATGGTATAATAAGGGTAATCCCGAAAGGGATTCAGAAAACTCCGTTGTCCCCCAGACTTTTTAATTTTTTAAAGGGAAGATAAATTGTTTAGTGCCGTGGCATTGAACCGAATCCTCCCACTTACTATTTAGCTAGGGGCTGAAAACGGAGTTTTTTGTTTCAAAAAATCCTAAAAATAATTAGGCGCGGGGATGCAATATTTTATCGCTGATTTTTTTCCAAATGGCTTTTGGCAAGCTTTCATATCCCTTGACGATCATCAGCGGAATATCCAAGTGCTTAGCAATCAATTCGGAGATATCTCCAAATCTTATTTCTTTTAGGAATCTGGCGCCGGTAGCGCCGATGATTAGCAGATCGGCTTGATCTTTTTTAACATTTTCAATTACGCCAGAAACTATTGATTTAGATCTGGCAAACTCTATTTCGTTAAAATCCTTTTTCTTTAACCTTAAAGATCTTAATAGCGGATTATAATCCGGTTTAAAGTAGCTAGGAATATTGGGATCTATAATTCCCAGTAATTTTGTTTTCGGCTGGAAGTAGGCAACTAAGCCCTTGAAGATCTCTCCGGCTTTTTCGGCGTAAGCGTCGGTGCCGGCGGGATTGCCGGTGACAATTAAAGATTTTATCGGTCTTGGATTTTTAACAACCAACAAGTCGCATTTTGCCTCTCTTAAAATCTGATCAATTTGATAATTAAATATCGTGCCTTTTGTATGGGTATATCCTTCCCAGTTCAAAATTAGGATGTCGCAATCTTCCATTTTGACTATATCTAAAATAGTTTCAACCGTGTCTCTTCCGGCCATAAGAAGATTATGGAAGTTTACGTCTTTTTTAAGGCCGGGTGTTTTTTTGTTGAATTCTTCAGCCCACTCTTTTATGTTATCTAAAATTTGCCTATCGTGATCCATTTTAGCTCCTTCTAAAAGAGGCAGGACTTGAGGAACTTCATGTATTTTAGCGATGATAATTTCGCCGTCAAAATGGCTGGCTAGAGCAAAGGATATTTCAACTAAGTTTTTAAGTTCTTCAACGTTGAGACTGGATTCGATTGGCAATAGGATTCTTTTTCCAAGTTTGGGACCGACCCGAAGAGCTTCTTCATACACAATTTCATTTTCAAATTTTTCACGGCTTTGAGCCAGGGAATAGGCATAATAATTTACGAGACCGATTAGCGCCCAAACAAAAGCAATTACCCATGCAGTGGAGTTTATTTTGAGCATAGTAAAAGCCAATAAAATATATATAAGCGATGCTAAAATTGGAGTAATTGGAAATAGGGGTATTTTATACACCCATTTAGTATTTGGCCATTTAAAGTGAATGTTTATGCCGGCAATATTTAATTGAAGGAAGAGGATTATAAAGAGCAAGCTGGCAACACTGGCCACATCAAAAAGCGGCAGGGTTAAAATCATTATTTCCACCAAGACAACAGATACGGCTATGGCGATGTAGGGGGTTAAATTTTTTGTATGTATTTTTGAGATTTTTGAAAAAATATTTTTGTCTCTGGCTAAGGCAAAAGAAACGTGGCTGGATGAATAAATAGTCGCGTTTAGAGCGGCTAGGTTAGCCAGAACTCCGGCAATAAGCATTGCTATTTTTCCGAACGGCAAAACTGCTTGAGCTGATTTTACAATGGCGCCCTCACCGAAAGATTTTAAGGTTTCCCAAATTGGTATTCCGCTTTCCGTTGGCGTCGCTCCTATGACTACGAGACTTAATAGAATATAGATCAACGAAACTATGGCCCATGAAGTAATGAGTCCGATTTTCAGGTCTCTGGCCGGATTTTTTGTTTCTTCTCCGGCTTGAACTTGGATTTCAGACCCTTCAAAGGCTATATAAAAAAAGCTGGCCGCGGCTACGATGCCTAAAAGACCGGACGGCAAGAATGGCGAGAAGTTTTTAAGCGATTCCGGGTTTATAGACATTTTCCAAAATCCGAAGACCAAGAACAGGAAAAGTATTAATAATAGAATTATGGTGGTAATGTTGCTGGCTTTGGCGGTTAATTTTGTGCCCTTCCAGTTTATATAGCCAAAAATTAAGACTATAATAAAAGCGATAAATTTAGCGCTGGTGAGCCACGGATAAGTTTCCGAACTAATGTTTAAAATATGCAAAAGCTCTCTGCCATAAAAACCAAAGCTTAGGGCATACACTCCGCAGGCAGAAGCATGGGCAAACCAATCTAACCAGCCAGATAGAAATCCTTGAAAATTACCAAGTCCTTTTCGAATCCAAACATAGCCGCCTCCGGCCCCTGGAAAAGTGGTTCCTAAAGCTAAATACATTTGAAGATTTAAAAAAGCTACGGCAGAGCCCAAGATCATTGAAAGTACGAGTCCCGGACCGGCTATGCCCGCGGCCGGACCGAGCAGGGTAAAAATACCGCCTCCTATAAGGGAGCCGATACCCATAAATACTATTGAGGCGGGACCGAGGGTCTTAGCTAGGGTTATATTGGTAGGCGCGGATAGGCTTATAGCGCCGGATTTAGTGTTTTTAGCATTCTTTTCCATCTAATATATGATATCATCTTATTAACTTTTACTTATTCGGACTGTAGTATAACGGTAGCCCCGCACGAAATCGCCGAAGGCGATTCATACGGGGTAAATATATAATCCTTGGTCTCGCACTAAAATTTCGGAGCGTAGTATAGTGGTAGTACGCATGCATGGGGTGCATGTAGCCCGAGTTCGATTCTCGGCGCTCCGACTTGCCCGGCCGTAGCCTTGGCGAAGGCGGGCCAATAAAATATGTCTAATATTGACGGGTTGCCATTTGTAAAACTAGAAGAAGTTTTAAAATGGAAAAAATGAATGGCAGAGAAAAAGATTTGAAAGATATAGGACTGATAGAAAATTATACAAAATTTTGATTTATTTAAAATAATAGTTAATAATAATCTATAACGATATGAATAATTACGAATCACACAGGCAAGAAAAACTTGCGAAAGAACACATAGCAAGAAAAAAGAGGTTTATCTATCAGATAGCGCTTTGGCTTTCTACTATTGTTGGCATCGGCCTTATCGTTGGAGGTATGATTTATTTTGTTTCACGCCAGAATCCAGCCTTAATAAATAGTTCGGCAACAATTGAAAGCGCTTTTGCTTCAGATGACTGGATTAAGGGGAATAAAGACGCAAAGACGATCCTTATAGAATACAGCGACTTTCAGTGTCCCGCTTGCGCTTTTTATTATCCTCTTCTTAAAAAAATCTCGGAAGAATTCGGCGATAATCTGGCGATTGTTTATCGGCATTTTCCGCTGCCAAACCATCAAGGAGCCAAACCAATGGCTTATGCCGCCGAGGCCGCCGGCAAACAAGGAAAGTTTTGGGAAATGCACGATATGATTTTTGATAATCAAAGTAAATGGGTGGCTCAAAGTCAAAGCAAGATAAAAGATATTGTTGCGGAATATGCAAAGTTGTTGGAACTTAATATTGAGCAATTTGAGAAAGATTTTAGATCCAAAGAAATAGAGCAAAAAGTGGAAGGGCATTATCGGGACGGCATAAAAGCGGGAATAAATTCTACGCCAACCTTCTTTTTAAACGGACAAATGCTGCAAAGCCCTAGAAATTACGATGAATTAAGAAATATCATTAACCAAGCGATTGATGAAAATTTCTAAAACACTAATTATTATATTTTTGGCGGCAAGTTTTATCGGATTTCTTGATGCGGCTTACTTAACTATCCAACATTACCTTGGCGTAGTTCCGCCTTGCGCGATTACGGGGGGATGCGCGACAGTGCTCACAAGCGCGTATCAAAAAATATTCGGCATACAGGTGGCTTTGCTCGGGGCTATTTACTATTTGGCTTTATTTCTTTTAGCCACCGCTTATCTTACAAGCGGTCGAAAAGAGTTTATTCTTTTAGCCGCCCTTGCTACGCCTATCGGATTTATTGCTTCGCTTTGGTTTGTTTGTCTTCAACTTTTTGTTATTAAGGCAATTTGTTTTTATTGTATGGTTTCGGCGCTCACCTCGACCACTCTCTTTGTCGTTGGTATAATGATTATTATCAATTACAGAAAGCCGATGTTAACCGAAACCGCGGCGCAAAACAACATAACAAAATAATAATAATATGGAAAAAATAAATTATATTTGGGGATTATTGCGATTATCTATGGGCTGGATCTTTTTCTGGGCCTTTATTGATAAATTATTCGGTCTGGGGTTTGCCACTTGCCGCGACGCGAGCGCAAATTTAGTTGATATCTTATGCGAGAAGGCATGGCTTAGCGGCGGTTCTCCCGCGTTTGGATTTCTTAAATTTGCCGCCAAGGGGCCGTTTGCCGAGTTTTATCAAAGTCTTGCCGGCAACCCTATAGTTGATTGGTTATTTATGGCAGGACTTTTTGGCGTTGGAGCCGCCCTTCTTTTGGGCATAGGAGTAAAAATTGCCGGTTATTCAGGCATATTTATGATGTTGTTTATATATACCGCCGGATTTATATTGCCTCAAAACAATCCATTTTTAGACGAGCATTTTGTTTACGCGATGATTATGATTGGTTTGATATTATCTCATTCGGGCCGTTGGTTAGGTTTTGGC
>JBBTYU010000045.1:0-7290 GCA_038061675.1 Patescibacteria group bacterium
ATTTGACCGTTATGACCTTACTCAAGTAGGCAGATTTAAAATTAATCAGAGATTAAACCTTTCCAGCGCTTCCAAAGTTTTAGAGCTTGACGACATCATCAAGATTATTAGGAATATCATTAAGTTAAATAATGAGCAGACCGCCGAACCGGACGATATTGATTACTTGGGAAATAGAAGGGTTCGTCCCGTAGGTGAGCTTTTGGAAGGAAAATTGAGAATTGGCTTAGCTAGATTAAAGCGCGTTGTCCAAGACAGAATGTCTACTTTAGAAGTGGAAACCTTGGCTCCTGTCCAATTGGTAAACGCCAGACCGCTAGTTTCTGTTGTAAAAGAATTCTTTTCTTCTTCCCAGCTTTCGCAGTACATGGAACAAGTAAATCCATTAACTGAAGTTGAGCACAAGCGCAGAATTTCCGCGATGGGTCCGGGCGGTCTTACCAAAGAAAGAGCCGGTTTTGAAGTTCGCGATGTGCACAGATCTCATTATGGCAGAATTTGCCCCATTGAAACTCCGGAAGGATCCAACATTGGTTTAGTAAACCACTTAGCTAACTTTTCGCGCATCAATTCGCTTGGTTTTTTAGAAACTCCTTACGCGGTTGTGAAAAAAGGCGTAATCACCAAAGGAATAGTTTGGCTCAATGCCTTAGATGAAGAGAAATATAAAATCGCTCACGGCGGAGTGGAATTTGATGAAAAGCTTAAAATTAAAAACAAAATGGTTGAAGCTAGAATTGGCGGCGAACCGAATGTCTGTGAAAGAGATGAAGTTGATCTGATAGACATTGCTCCAAATCAAATGATTTCCGTTGCCACATCGCTCATTCCTTTTTTGGAACACGATGACGCCAGCAGAGCGCTTATGGGTTCAAACATGCAAAGACAGGGTGTGGTTTCTGTGAGAGCCGAGGCGCCTTATGTCGGTACCGGCATGGAAGACAAAGTTGCCAGGGATTCCGGACATTTGATTATGGCCGAAGAACCAGGTGAAATTATGGAAGTTGACGCGAGAAATATTGTTTTAAAAACCAGATCAGGAATTAAAAAGTATAGCCTTAATAAATTTAAAAGATCAAATCAATTTACCGCTATTTCCCAGAGGCCGCTTGTTAACAGGGGCCAAAAAGTTAAAAAAGGGGATATTTTGGCTGATGGCCCTTCTATAGATAATGGAACGTTGGCCTTGGGTCAGAACTTATTAGTATCTTTTGTTTCTTGGGAAGGATTGAATTTTGAAGACGCCATTATTCTTTCCGAAAGAGTGGTTCAACAGGACAGATTCACGTCTATTCATATAGAGCATTTTGATTGTGATGTTCGCGATACCAAGCTTGGCCCGGAAATTACCACTCCGGATATTCCCAATGTTTCCGAAGAAAAACTTAAAAATTTGGACGAAGAGGGTATTATCAGAATCGGCGCGGAAGTGAGGTCGGGTGATATTTTAGTGGGTAAGATCTCTCCAAAAGGCGAGAGTGAGCTCACCTCGGAAGAAAGATTATTAAGAGCTATTTTCGGCGAGAAAGCCCGCGATGTAAAAGATACTTCGCTCACGATGTCTCACGGCAAGTCCGGCCGTATTGTAGGAATAAAAATATTCGATAGAGATAAGGGCGATAAATTAGAGCCAGGAATTATTAGAAGAATTCAGGTTGAAGTAGCGCAGCTTAGAAAGGTAATGGCCGGCGATAAATTAGCCGGCAGGCACGGCAATAAAGGCGTTATTTCCCAAGTGAGACCGGTAGAAGATATGCCTTACTTAGCCGATGGCACTCCGGTAGATATTATTTTAAATCCTCTAGGCGTGGTTTCCCGTATGAACCTTGGACAAGTATTAGAAACCCATTTAGGCTGGGCGGCTAAAACTTTGGGCTATAGAGCTCTTACCCCGGCCTTGTCAGGAGCGAATGAAGATCAAATTAAAGCAGAGTTGAAAAAAGCCGGTCTTCCTGAAAGTGGAAAAGTTAAACTATATGATGGACGTACAGGTAGAGCATTTGATAAAGAAGTCACGGTTGGAATTATCTATATGATGAAACTCAATCACTTAGTTGAAGACAAGATCCATATGCGTTCAATTGGTCCATATTCCTTGATTACTCAGCAGCCGCTTGGAGGAAAAGCTCAATTCGGAGGACAGAGATTCGGAGAAATGGAAGTCTGGGCCTTGGAAGGCTATGGCGCGGCCAATATCTTGCAAGAAATTTTGACTATTAAATCAGACGATGTTTTGGGAAGAGCCGCGGCTTATGAATCTATCATCAAAGGCGAGAAGATTAAGAGCCCGAACATTCCAGCTTCATTTAATGTGTTATTAAGCGAATTAAAATCATTGGGGTTGAACGTCGAACTCCTTAGAGAAGGTGACGAAGGCAACCTCTAAACAAATGTTTTCACTAATTAATAAGAGAAATTTTATATTAAGTTCTGGGCGCGACAACGAGGCCGTGGTTTTACCACGCCAAGGCGGAGCAACGAAGAAATTAGATAAAATTTCCTTACCCAGAAGGCCTGCCTGCCGGCAGGCAGGGAACCTTGATTTTGCCCAATCCCTTCGTTATGTTTCCTCGGAGTATATTCACACACCTTCGTCAACAAGCCTTGGTCTTGGTCAAAATCAAGGTTTTAATTTAGTAAAAACATTTATTTAGAGATTGCTATATGATGGATAGCCTTAAAGGTATCAGATTAAGAATTGCCTCGCCCGAAGATATTTTAAAGTGGTCTTTCGGCGAAGTAATTAAGCCGGAAACTATTAATTACAGAACCCAGCGCCCTGAAAAAGACGGTCTTTTTTCCGAAAGAATTTTCGGTCCGACAAAAGACTGGGAATGTTATTGCGGGAAATATAGGCGCATCAGATATAAGGGCATTGTTTGTGATAAATGCGGAGTTGAGGTTACTCGTTCAATTGTTAGGCGAGAAAGAATGGGCCACATTAAATTAGCAACCCCTGTTGCTCATATTTGGTTTTTAAAAAATGCCCCGTCTAAAATAAGCTTAATGATGGATGTTCCGCTTCCGAAAGTTGAAAAAGTTATTTATTACGCCGCTTTTGTCATTACTTCGGTAAATGAAGAAAATAAAAAGCGCGCGCTGGAAGATCTGGATAAGGAGTATAAGATGCGTAAAAAGTCCGCCGCCAATGAAGGCGTTGATTTGGAACAGCTCAAGGCTGGTTTTTCAGAAACAAAATCTATGCTTAACAGCCTAAAGATCGGATCAGTTTTGGGCGAGGTTGAATATCATAAATTAGCCAGAAGATTTGGCGATGTTTTTGAGGCCGGCACCGGAGCAGATGCCATTAGGAAAATTTTAGAAGAGCTTGATCTGAAAAAAATAATTTCTAATATAAACAAAGAGCTTGAAGGCAAGAATTTCATTACTAATCCGCTTGATGAAAGAAGGCTCTTGAAGAGATTAAGAGTGGCTACCTCAATGCTTAAAAATAATATCAGGCCGGAATGGATGGTGATTACCGTTCTTCCCGTGCTTCCTCCGGATTTGCGTCCGATGGTGGCTTTGGATGGCGGACGTTATGCCACTTCTGATCTGAATGATTTATACAGAAGAGTAATCAATAGAAATAACAGATTAAAGAAACTGTTGGAATTAAAAGCTCCGGACGTAATTATTGTAAATGAAAAGAGGATGCTTCAGGAATCAGTTGACGCCTTGATTGATAACGCCGCCAGATTCGGATCCCAAGAAATGTCCAGCCAAAAGAGGCCATTAAGGTCTTTAGCGGATATGTTAAAAGGAAAACAAGGAAGATTCAGGCAGAACTTGCTCGGAAAACGCGTGGATTATTCCGCTCGTTCAGTAATCGTAGTCGGCCCTCAATTAAAAATTTCCGAATGCGGTCTTCCAAAAAAGATGGCTTTGGAATTATTCAAGCCATTCGTGATCAGCAAAATTTTGGAAAGGGGGCTGGCTCATAACATCAGAAATTCCAACAGACTCATTGAACAGGCTCCTCCGGAAGTTTGGGCTATTCTTGAAGAGGTAATCGCCAATAAAAAAGTTTTATTGAATCGCGCTCCGACCTTGCACAGGCTTGGCGTGCAGGCTTTTACCCCTTTGCTCACAGAAGATTTAGCTATCCGTGTTCCGCCGTTAGTTTGCGCCGCTTTCAATGCCGACTTTGATGGCGACCAAATGGCCGTCCATTTGCCGCTTTCAGACGAAGCTCAAAAGGAAGCCACCGAAATGATGCTTTCCAGCCAGAATCTTTTGAAGCCGGCTACTGGCGAACCGATTACTCTCCCGACTCAAGATATAGTTTTGGGTTGTTATTATTTAACTAAAGTTGTGAAAAATGCTAAGGGTGAGGGCAAGATTTTCGCCACTAACGAAGAGGCCCTATTTGCTTATGAAATGGATTACGTGGCTATTGGCGCCTTGATAAAAGTTGGAAAGCTGGAGACCTCTGTCGGCAGATTAATTTTCAATTCAGCATTGCCGGAAGATTTTGGATACATAAATGAAATGGTGAATAAAAAGGTTTTCCCGAAGATTATTTCAAAGATCATTAAAGATTATGGGATTGAAAAAACCTCTGATTATATAGACGCGATAAAGAAAATTGGTTTTGAATATGCTTCTCGCTCAGGCATTACTTGGGCTATGAGCGACTTAATAATTCCTAAAGAAAAGTATGAAATTATAGATAGAGCCGATGAAGAAGTGATGAAAATTAGAGGCCAATATGAAAACGGATTTTTAACTGATTCTGAAAGAAAATCCAGGGTTATTAAAACTTGGACTGAAGTAAAAGATAAGGTTGCCAAATTAGTGCCGAAAGCGATGCTTGAGGATAATCCGATTTTTTCAATCATTGATTCTGGCGCCAGAGGCAGTTGGGCGCAGCCCGTTCAAATGATAGGTATGAAAGGTTTAGTGCAAAATCCAAAAAATGAGCCGATTGAATTGCCGATTAAATCTTCTTTAAAGGAGGGGCTTACTGTTTTGGAATATTTCAACTCAACCCACGGCGCTAGAAAGGGATCTACTGACACTGCTTTAAAAACAGCTTCCGCCGGATACCTCACCCGCAGATTAGTTGATGTTTGCCAAGATTTAGTAATCAGGGAGGAAGATTGCAAAACAAAAGAAGGAATTATAATAAATAGAAAAGACGGCAACGAAGTCGGCCAAGTTTTTGGCTATGGCAATCAGCTTTTTTCAAGAACTGCCGTTGATGAAGTGAAGGTTGGCAGAGAAGTTTTGGTTAAAGCAGGCGAGATTATTTCTAAAGAAAAAGCCGAATTAATCGCTAAATCTGCGGTTGAATCGGTAAAAATAAAATCTCCGATTACTTGCAAGAGTTTGTATGGTATTTGCGCTAAATGCTATGGATATGATTTGGGCTATAATAGATCGGCTAAGCCGGGCTTGGCCGTTGGCATTATCGCCGCTCAATCAATCGGCGAGCCGGGAACCCAGCTAACAATGAGAACTTTCCATACCGGAGGCGTGGCTGGCGCGGATATTACCCATGGTTTGCCTAGAATTGAAGAAATTTTTGAATGCCGTCCGCCCAAAGGCAGATCTTTTATTGCCGTGGAAGATGGCGTTGTTGAGGAAATTGAAGAAAAGGGCCTTGCAAAAATAATCAAGATTAAATCAGACGAGAAAAAGAAAAAAAATATTGCGGAATATCAAGTTCCTAGAACCGCCACTTTATTCGTAAAAATTGGAGATATTATTAAAAAGGGCGATCAGCTTTGCGAGGGAAATATGGATCTTAAAGAGCTATTTGAATTTAGGGGCGGAGAAGAAGTTGAAAAATACGTCATTAATGAAATTCAAAAAATTTATTTCAGCGAAGGCGCGCCTATTAATAATAAGCATATTGAAGTCATCGTGAGGCAGATGTTCTCCCGTGTTGGGATAAAAGATCCTGGAGATTCTAAATTTGTTCAAGGGGATATCATAGAAAAATCCTTATTCTTAGAGACCAATAGGGCGCTCAAGAAAGCTGGAAAAGCTCCAGCTAAAGCCGTTCAGAAATTAATGGGCATTACTAAAGTCGCTCTTTCTACCGAGAGCTTCCTTTCCTCTGCTTCTTTCCAGGAAACTGCTCGCGTGCTTATCAATGCCGCCTGCGAGGGCAAAATTGATAAGCTTAGAGGCCTTAAAGAAAATGTCATCATCGGAAGGCTTATTCCGGTTGGTTCCGGTTTAGTCGCCAGAAAAACCGAGATCGAAGAAGAAGGGGTTGAAGAGTCTAAATAGCTTGCCAATTATATTTTTATCTGCTAAATTAGTATGCGAATAGCGCAACGTGATACAAATCTACGAATACATACGAATGCCGCAAATATAAAGAGTAAGGATTAGTAATTCGTATCATTCGCATCCGTCCGCGGATTTGTAGATTAGCATTATATTTAAGAACAAATGTCAACCAAAATTAAAAAAAATTCAGAAGGAAAAAAGGTTTATGAATTAGCTTTCTTGCTTAAAGACCCATCTTCAGAAAAAGCGGTTTTTGATTTTTTGGCTCAGCATAAAGCAGTCATTCTTAATCAGTCTCCGATTAATTCTATGAAATTGGCTTATCCGATCAAAAAGCATTTATCCGGTTTTTTTGGCGCTATAAATTTGGAAGCGGATCCCGAGAACGTGAAGGCTCTTTCAAGTTCCTTGAACTTAAGCGCTGACGTTTTGAGATTTCTAGTTATTGCGGTTCCTAATGTCTCCGCCCCGCAACGCGGAGCAGGATCTCCCGAAGGGAGAAAAAAATATTCTGAAGGATCCGAATCTAGAAAGATGAATAAAACAGAAAGCGCAAATAGCGGTTCAAGTTCCGTGCTTTCCAATAAAGCGTTGGAAGAAAAATTAGAAGAAATATTAAAATGATGAGCATAGCGAATTATTTTAACCCTGTTAAATACTGCTTCGCAGTAATTTCGCTTCCAGCGAAATTATTTAACAGGGTGCTCAATGTTATAATTAAATTTATGTCGTTCAACATTGAGTTTCACTTATAAATTTAAATAACATTGGCATGAATGTAAACAAAGCGCAATTAATTGGAAGAATTACCAATGATCCTGAAGTAAGGGCGTTGCCTTCCGGCGCGTCAGTAGCCAAATTTGGACTCGCCACAAACCGTGTTTACAAGACCAAAGAAGGCGAGAAAAAAGAAACCGCGCAGTTTCATAATTGCGTGGCGTTTGGAAAATTAGCCGATATTATCAAGCAATGGGCTAAAAAAGGCCAGGAGGTTTACGTGGATGGCCGAATAGAATATCGCACTTGGGATAAAAAGGATGGCGGCAA
>JBBTYU010000046.1:0-1232 GCA_038061675.1 Patescibacteria group bacterium
TTTTTCTTAAAATCCGTGCCGAACAATTCCAGAAACCCGGGCACCGCAACCAGCACCGCAACCACGCACACTCACACCTCTCCCGCGAACAATCATACGCAGGATGCGCATTCACATACCGGCAATTCGGATTCAGGCGCGCCGAGCGCGACAATCGCTAAACACACAGCCGGCGGGGACAGCCTGCTTTCTTCCGATACGCATACTCACACCGTTCCAAACGGCAGTTCCGATATAGCGACCAATCAGGCAACGGCGGCAACTTTAAGTTCCACATCAAACGACCCTCCATATAGCGAAGTAATTTGGATACAATCAAACGGCACGGCGGATATCCCGAACACGGCCGTTGCCTTTTTTAATTCTGCCAGTTTGCCGGCAAACTGGACAGCGGTTTCTCCGGGAAAATTTTTCAAGGGCGCCGCCGGGGCAAGCGACCCGGGGGCGGACGGCGGAGCGGACAATCATACTCATACTTCCAGCCACAATCATACGCAAGACGCGCATAATCATACAAGCGCGAGTAGCGGCACGGATACCCCGGCGAATGATCAAGGAACTTCAAATCCGGCCAATAGCGCTGGCGGGCATTCACATTCGATTACTTGGGCGACTGCGGTTGCGACAAATCAGGCCGCTGACGGCAATGTGGCTACTGCATCCTATTTGCCGCCTTACTACGCCTTGGTAGGCGTTCAAAATACGAGCGGAGCGCCCGATTTACCCAGCAACATCATTGCTGTTTGGCGCGGGAGCTTGGCGAGCATACCGACGAATTGGGTATTGGCTGACGGATTAAATGGCACGCCTAATCTTCTTGACAAATTCATTATGTCTACATCAACCGCTAATTTAGGAAACACCGGCGGAGCACAGGGGCATTCACATACTGCCACTGCTCATAACCATACGCAGGATTCGCATACTCACACCATTACCCTAAACGATCCTGGACTTACGGCGCTAAAAAGAACCAACAACAACAGCGGCCCCGGTGGCGCGAATGCCGCCCATACGCATTCTGTAACATCTACTGGCGCGACAGCCACCAACCAAAACGCGACCATAACCGTGGATAATACGAGCGACACGCGACCGCCATTTGTAGAAGTGGCTTTCATCCAATACCAACCTCCTGCCGTCTCGCTTACTTTTACCGTTAGCACGGATAATTTCCCCACCCTAACCCCCGGCACTCCGGTGCAAGCCACCACCACTTTGAATGTCAACAC
>JBBTYU010000047.1:0-5442 GCA_038061675.1 Patescibacteria group bacterium
ATTTATCGCGGCAGGAGAATGATTTTCGCTTCTATCCGTAAAATAAATATCGCCCCTCATAGCTTCCAAGAAACCGGAAAGCCTGTTTTGAGATTCTGCTTTAGCCAAATAATAAGGTCCTTTGGTAATTTGCAGATTGTAAATATTAGAAATCAAACCAAAAAACAAGAAAATGAAGAAACTGGAGATTAAAAAAATTCTTATTTTCATACCGGGTCAGTAAAAATTCGATAATTATTATGTATTCCTGATTTAATTTATATTGTCACTGAACTTACCAAGCAATGATTTCATTTCGATTACTGCCCCGCTAAGCGGGGCCAATCGAATTTTCCCTGCCTGCCGGCAGGCAGGACTGCCCAGCATACCGATTTAATAAAAGTTCGAGGGGATTAATTCGCGGCCAATGATTTATTTTCAAAATATTTTGGACTTCTATCCTTAACTAAATTATTACTCTTAATAACATCGTTTAAATTGCTCAAATCGGTCATTTTATACAGTTTATTTTTAGATTCGGCATTTACCACTTGAAGTTCTTGAATATTTTTTGATCCTTCAGAAATAAACTGTTTTAAAGTTACATTTTTATTATAGATATATATATTTGAAAAAGCTAAAAAAGCTATCAAAAGAGACATTGGTAAAACTGATGAATTATAAGAATATTTTGATTTATTTGGTTCTATAATAGTCATTTTTTAAATAATTTTAATTCCTCTTAGCTTAGCCGACCTGCTTCTTGGATTGCTTAAAATTTCATCCCTTGAAGCGCTAATTATTTTTTTATTTAAAAGCTCTGCTTTTCCTAATTTTTTCAGATCCCTGAAAACATTTTTCACTATCCTGTCTTCTAAAGAATGGAATGAGATTACCGCCACCCTTCCCCCGCTTTTTACAATACTTTCCAAATCGCCTAAAATCTTTTTAATATTTTCCAGCTAACCGTTCACATAAATTCTTAAAGCCTGAAATGTTCTCGTGGCCGGATCTATTCTTCTGTGCTCATAGTTTCTTGGTAGAGCAGTTCTTATAATTCGGGCTAATTGCAAACTGGTTTTGATTGGCTCTTTTTGTCGGCTTTCGACAATTACCCTCGCAATTCTTCCGGGAAATCTTTCCTCGCCGAGTTCTTTTATAATTTCCAATAACTTTTCTTCGGGATAAGTATTAACCACGTCATATGCCGTTAGTCCTGTTTTGCCATAAGACATAACAAGAGGCTCATCTTTTCTAAAACTAAATCCCTTGCCGGAATCTTCGAGCTGGTCGGAAGAGAATCCTAGATCCAGAAGCAAACCATCGGCTTTTGGCAAACCCTCTTCTTGCAAAATATTTTTTGTGTCTGCGTAATTAACGTTACGAAACATAAAATTATTTCCCTTGCCCGCCATAGCTTTAGCGAAGGCGGGTTTTTCTTTCGCTCTCCGCTCTGCCGAAGGAGCTTGCCCTGAGCCCGTCGAAGGGTCCCAATCAATCGCCAAAAGTTTTCCGGTTTCGCCGATCGCTTCCAGTATTTTTTCGGAATGCCCTCCGGCGCCGAAAGTCCCGTCAATAAAGAATTCACCCTTTTGCGGTTTCAATATTTCCATCACTTCATTTAAAAGAACTGGGATATGTGCCATCTTTTTTTCAAGCCTTAGTTTTTAAGTATTGAGCGGAGCCCTACAAACTCTTTTTCCCCACTACAAACTAAGTTCGATTTTATTTAGATACCGAGTTCCCCCAACTTTTCAGCTATTTCATCAGATGAGGATTCGGTTTTTGCTTTATAGTCCTTCCAAGCCTCGCTATTCCAAACTTCAATGCGGTTATAAACTCCGGCGATCACGGTCTCTTTCTGAAGACCGGCATATTCCCTCAAATAATCTGGAATTAAAATTCTGCCCTGTTTATCGAGTTCTACATCCATTGCGCCGGCAACCATTAAACGGACAAATGCCCTGGAGTTTGATTGAACCAAGGGAAGCGTAATAAATTTTTGCGCTAAAACTTCCCAATCCTTTGAAGTAAAAATAAAAAGACAGTGATCAAGGCCCTTTGTAATAATTGCGCCGGTTCCCACTTTTTGGCGGAATTTCACGGGAAGAGCGATCCTGCCTTTTGAATCTAAACTATGTTTGTATTCTCCGATAAACATATTAAAATAATTTACAATTTACAATGTTAAATTTTTAAAACGAGCCTTTTGTTTCTTGAGAATATTTTGCGAAACAGTATAATTTATTTTCCACAAGCGAGGATAATTATTTTACCGAAACCCCCGCAGTTGCTTTGGCACGGTCCCCGCTATGCGGGGCAAAGCAACGAGGACAAGCAAGTGAGTCGCAGGACGAACGCAGCGGGTTGAGGAAAATGATTGTCTGAGCGAAGTTATCCCCAGAATCAAGACTTATCCCCATAGTTATCCACTTCCTACCACTATACATACATTCTACCCCACTAATTAGAGGCGGTCAAAGCAAAAAGTGGATAACTAAAAAAAGCCCGCTTTAAACGGCGGGTTTTTTATTTTTGTGCGCGCATCTGGATTCGAACCAGAGACCTCTGCAATGTGAATGCAGCGCTCTAACCAACTGAGCTATGCGCGCAACCTAAATATAATAAACAAAAAACACGCCTTCTTCAACCGAGTAGTAGAATAAATTCACTACCCGGCAAGTCAGAACGTTTCTTGTAAATTACATTTTCCACCTGTCATTCCGGGCTTGACCCGGAATCTAGGTTTTCTGGATTCCCGCTGGAGTTTATCCCGAGTTAACACGAGGGGCGGGAATGACAGAGAGATTGCCACGTCGCGGACTTCTCGCAATGACGATTTTTCTTATTGCTAATCGCTAGTGGCTAACTACTATCCGAACTATTGTAATTCAACAGTAGCGCCGGCAGTTTCCAATTTTTTCTTCAAGTCTTCGGCTTCGTCCTTCTTCAATCCTTCCTTAACGGTTTTAGGAGCGGCATCAACCATATCTTTGGATTCTTTCAAACCAAGACCAGTAGCCTCTCTTATCGCTTTAATAACTTGGATCTTCTGGCTTCCGCCTTCTTTCAAGACAACTTTCCAAGCGGTTTTCTCTTCGGCTTCAGCAGCTTGCCCTGAGCCCGCCGAAGGGCCAGCAACCGGCATAGCGGCAGAAATACCAAACTTCTCTTCCATTGCTTTTACGAACTCGGCGAGTTCAACAACTTTCATCTCCCCTATTTTATCTAACAGATCTTTATATTTTTCCATATATTTTTATTACGAAATTACGAACTAGTACAAAAGTACGAAAAAAGATTCTTTGAATTTAGTTTCGTATTATTCGTATATTTTTGTATTTTCGTAAGTTTATAGTTATTAATTTTAATTTTATTATCAATTTCCTTGCCCGTATTAAGCGGCTGTAACTTGTTTAGCTCTTTCATTTAAACCAATCATTATTTTTTTAATTGGCATAGTGAGCATCATAGCGATCTGAGACAGCAATATTTCTCTGGAAGGCAACGTGGCAACGAGATTGAATTCTTTAGCGTCTACCATTCTATTTTCCTTCATATCATAAGCTCCCAATACTTCAAATTCGCCTTTTTTAGATTTTTTAATAACCTTAGCGAATTTATTGATCGTGGCAGCCACCGAAGTCAGATCGCCTTTGGCAAAAACCGCGGCTATCTGAGACTTTGCAGCCATGGTATCAAAGTTAATACCAGAATTTTTTAAAGAAATATTCAGTAATCTCTTTTTTACAACCTTCAGATCGGCTCCAACTTTCTTAAGTTCTTTTTTGAGCTTCTTAAAATCCTCCACTGAAACGCCGTTGAAACCGACGAAAACCGCAGTTTCATTTTCCTTTAGTCTCTTTACGCTTTCGTCAACTAAAGAAATTTTTTGTTTTTTAGTTAATGACATATTTATATAATACCAATATACGAATGTATACTAATCAACAAATAAGAAAGAGCTAATGACCCGATCAATTCGTAGTCATTCGTTAATATTTGTAACATTTGTATATTTGTATCACATTATTAATTTTATCGACCCGACGATCTTTTTATAATAAAAAAGGCCGTATTGGCCATAGACAATTTGCCTCGCGACAAATTATTTATCCTCGACAGGACTTACTTCGCCCGCCATAGTTCGTTTCTAACGAACGACTAGGGGTTCACTGCCTGTGGTCTATGGATACAGATAATATATAGCAAATCGAACTTTTAGTCAATAAAAATACCCTTAATAAAAAGCCCCCTCACTCTGTATGAGTGAGGGGGTTATGGCCCTAGGCCTTACTTTCAGAGTCCTCTTGCGGTTCTTTTTCGAAGACAATATATAGTTTCCCATTTTCCTCTTCAAGTAGAACATGGATTATATCTTTTGCAATTATATCTCCGTTATTTTTCAAACGACATACCGGTTTGCGAAGATATTTGTATATCTTATTTTTCACAAGTCTGGCGCCATTTTCGGGTTTATCTGTAGATTCGTTGAGAATGAATTCCTTCACTTTTTCATCGAAACACAGCGTGACAGGAAAATGTTTAAGAATTTTTTCCTGGAATTTACGGAGCTCTACATCGACAATGCTTATAAGTATTTCCCGGCTTAAAGGCCTGTAAACACTTATTCTGTCGAGTCTCGCTAAGAATTCAGGCGGGAATGTTTTTTTCAGTTCGGATAAGGTTTCCTTGTAAATCTCGTTATCCAATTTGATATTATCTTTCTTCTCAATTTTTGAAGAAAAACCAATATTCATTTTAGGATTTAAGATGTCAGCAATTGCTCGCGAGCCAACATTTGTAGTCATCAGAATAACTGAATTAGAAAAATCAGTTATCATGCCGTTAGCCAACTGAAGCTGTGCTTTATCTATAATATTCAAAAGAATATTGTGAAGAGCGCCGTCTGCCTTTTCTATTTCATCAAATAGAATTATAGACTTAGGCCTCTTAGTTGCTGAAAAGGCTTGTATCGTCCCAAGTTTTTGAATCTGCGCCAGAATATTCTGGCGTTCGGCAATGCCCGGAAAAGAATCTTGGATCTTTTTATTTAACAGGGGTAGATTTTTTTGTTCAATCACACCATCCTGATTAATAAGTTCCGAAATTTCAGTAAGTTCATCCGCGAGCTCATCATTTATTGCTAGGAGCTCATCGACTCCGGTCTGAAAGTCGTTTTTCGCGCTAATAAGTTTGGGATCCCTGTCTAAAGCAAACTTGTCGATTTTCCCTTGAAATAAAATTGGCGCTGTTCCCGAATCACGAGGATCTTTTGGATTCCAGTGACCAATATATCCAGCAGGAGAACCGATGAGTTTGGAAACGCTATGGCTTTCAGAATAAGCCTCACATGGTATTTTGGTAAAAGCATTTCTGTCGCCAAACCAATACTCTGCTAAGAGTTCGGCGTATTCTATCATCTAAAATGACACCATAGCAGGATCGGATTTATCATATAAA
>JBBTYU010000048.1:0-2577 GCA_038061675.1 Patescibacteria group bacterium
CCGACACTTCCGGATTTTTCCTGCCCACGCGAGAAAGCTCGCTTTCCAGCTGTTTCTTCTCTTCCTCCAGCTTCTCCTGAAAGTGTTTTATTTTTTCTTTGGTCAACGGCATATAAATTAATTAGCCCAAATAACAAAGGTGAATAATGTTTCGCCGTTGCCGAGGTCGCGTTTGTAGAGGGAATTATTGCCGCGCGCGTCTTGTTTCACCGCCTTGCCCCATGCCGATGGATCGTTAAGGTCAATATCTTGGCCGACATTTGCCGGCTTGCCTTTGCCAATGCTATCGGTTGCTGTATTGGCGTTATCGGCGTGAGCGTAGATTGTTGCGAGTTCGTCGTAATCGTGGCTGTTTGGATGCTGGTTAGAAGCCGGGTCGCTGGTGTAATCCATACAGGTGCCAAGGTTCGGATTATTAAAGTTTTCGTCTTGGTGATCCAGCCCTAAGGTGTGCCCGACCTCTTGGCACATAACTAAATTCTTCCAAGCAGTTGTATTGTAATAAGGCGTGTTAAAGTAAGTATCGTTGGCCTTAACGGTGCCTTGAACGATATGTTTGCTGCTGTTAACCCAAACTTGAGCCACACCTAGCCAGCCGGTGTTGCCATATGTCCTATTGCAAACTTCCACTCGCCCCTTAGTCGCCCGGCAACTTGTTTTCCCTTGACCGACAACAATTGCGGTATCAAGTACTGAAGATTTGCTCCAATCAACGGAAGTCGTGTTTAAAACAGTGTCCCAAGCGCTAGAGACATTGTCTCCCAGTTTCAATGTAAAAGGATTGCTGGTTCGCGCCCAGTGATAGCCGTTCCAGGAGTGAGTCGCCTTTGCAACCCCTGCTGCCAGGACAAAAACTGCAACCAATGCGACCCCAACGACTAAATATTTATTTTGTTTCATAAGTTTATTATTAGTCCTGATAATAATTAATTGGCTTAATGATAGCAAGGCGAATTAAAAAGGCAAGCCTAAATGTCTAATACCCGTTCTTTTGGTTTTTTACGAATCAATGCAAGTGGTTGCTTGCATTCTAGCGCTATGTTATATTGAAAATGGTGTTTGGAGGGTTCGCCCTCTCACGGCTATATGTAAGCTGTAACCAAGCACCACCAGAAAACCCGCCTAACGGCGGGTTTTCTGTTTTTCAATCCTCTTCTGGATTACCTCCGTGCATTTTCCGTTTCTTAGTTTCTTTATTCATTCCCCAAAACGGGATGATGCTCCAGAAGAATTTTTCTCCATTATCAATTTGTTTCACTACAACTTTTATTCTAATCCGGTTTAGTATCGCAATAAATTCATAATATATGACTGGCTTCAAAATAGTGTCGGTGCGACTATGCACACGCACGCGCTCAAAATGTTTTGTCTCCCATATCCCCTGCACTGTTCGGCTAAGTTTTAGAACGTCCGGCGCAAGTTTAAGAAGTTTGAACCTCATATGCTGATCGTGTAGCGACCGCGCTTGTCCGCGCCGTTTAAATTTTAAGTGTTCTAATCCTTGCGCATTAAAATGAACCTCAGACTCAAGATACGGACAACGAATTGGTGAGAATGTTTTATATGTTTCCTCTCCTTTTATAATTACCTCGTCAAAATCTTCTACTTTTTCTTTATTCATAAGCTTTTTTTCTTGGGCCTATTATTTCATACTGGCCTGATTTTTTCCCTAGATTCCTAGTGCTTTTTTAAATGTTTGTTCAAAAGATTTTATTAATTCAGGGATTTTCTTGTTCGCATCATCCCAGTTTTTTAGAAAAAGTTCAGTCTGTCTTTTTGGATCGGCGAGAGTTGGCGTGTTGGCAATTATTCTTCGCTCTTCAGATTCTGCCCATGTTTCAGAAAAAGCTTTGATGATTAAATCTATATAATCCTTTTCCCTGTTTGTGAAAAATAATCTTTTTAAATCCAAAAAAATAATCATTTCGTTAATCTTTATGACAAATTCTTTTCCTTTCTCATCTGCTTCCTTGCTTGTTTTTTGAGGCGAACTTGCTAAAACAAAAGAAAGATATGCCCTATTTGCCACCTTTATTTTCTCATGTGCAATCCCAATAATTTCCAATCGTTTTTGATGCAGAGATTGAAATTTTAATTGAGGCTTAAAAAAGAAATACCCAATAACAGCAACTATAATTATACTAATTTTTTCTATATTATCTATAAAAGCACTGCTAAAATTAAAAATAAATTCTATCATATTTTATACTGCGAATTTATCAATTTCTTTCATAATCCTGTCAGTTTCGACAAGGGCAACAATTATTTTCTGGTAATGCTCAATATCGGAATTTGAGAGCGCGCGACCCTTGCGGTCTTTGAGCCATTTTTGGGCGGGTTGATAACCGCCAATGTAGAAATTCCATGCAACCTCAGAAACATTACCGAAATACTGCTCGGTATTGATAGATACTTTGCCGTCTTTGTATGATATTTTTTCAATCGTATCTGAACCAGAAACCGGATAGGTCGTTATGAATTGACCGACTTTGGAGATTCAAGCAAATGAATTTCTCGCAACTCGCGTCCAAGCGTAACCAGCGCGTCAAATTGTTTTTTATCTTTCGGATATGGCAC
>JBBTYU010000049.1:0-9567 GCA_038061675.1 Patescibacteria group bacterium
GTAAAGATAAGAAATTTTCATATCTTCATAGGGGCGCCGATTCTTTGGCCTTCCGTTTTCCTAAAAATAAAAAACTAATCAGCTTTCTTAAAAAGACCGGCCCATTGGTGGCGCCAAGCGCAAATTGGGAGGGCTGTAAGTCTTCAAAAACTATAAAAGAGGCTCAAAAATACTTTCAAGACAAAGTTGATTTCTACATTGATTCTGGAATTAAAAAGTCTTCGCCTTCAACGCTTATTGAGATTGATAATGGGGAAGTCATAATTATAAGGGAGGGGGCGGTAAATATTTGCGCTTATTTATAGGGGTAAGGCAAAGTGGTATACTTACAATAAGGTCAAAAGAGTAAATTAACTTGTTTTATATATGAAAAAAGTTATTATTTTGTTTTCTTTGGTCGGATTAATGACTTCCGGCATTGTTTTTGGTCAAACAGTTACGGATACAGCCACATTGGATACCCGAGCCGTTCAACAAGCGGAAAGCGTTTCAACTTCGGATCTGGGAGTGGCCAATCCGGGGTTTTTACCGACCAATCCATTTTATTTTTTTAAAGAATTTAGCAGGAATGGCCGAAGAGTTTTTACTTTTAATCCGGTAGCCAAGGCTCAATTGGAAGTTAAAATAGCCAATGAAAAGGTTGCCGAGGCTAAAAAGATTCAGGAAACAGTGCCGAATGACAATAATGCGATCATTAAGGGTGTAAAAAATTACCAGGCGGCGCAGGAAAGAGTGAATTTAAGTTTGGAATCTTTAAAAACAACCGCTTCAACAACTCCAGGGTTTGAAACATTGATGAATTCGGTTGCCACCGATGTTGTTTCACATCAAAAGGTTTTAGATGAAATAGGTATTAAGGCCAGCGACAGTGTTGATGTTAAAAATGCTGTTGATTCCGCAAAATTGAAAATTGACGAATCAGCCGCAACCGCTATTCAAGATAATCCGACGGATTTTGTGAATAAATTACAGAACGCGCTTATTGATTCAAAGGGCAGTGAATTGAAGCACGTGCGCTCGCTTGAAATAATTACCAATATTGAAGCAAGGGCGCCCGAAGCGGCTAAGCCGGCATTGCTTAAAGTTCAGGAAAATCTTACTAATAAATTAAACGAAAGTATTCAGCAAGCTACTGACGCATCCGGATCGGCAGCGGTACAGCAATTGATTAAAGAAATTCCTTCCAGTGATTCAGTTCAGAGGGCGACCACAGTAAAACAATTGCCTCAAAAGGTATTTGTTCCTAGCGTAAAATCAACGGGAGGAGCGGGGGGTTCAGCCGTACAAATAGCGATTCCGACTGTTTTTATTTGCGATCAGCTTAAAGTTTCTTTAGAAAAACTTACCGCGGAATTGAAAGCCGGCAATTTAACCGAAGAACAATATAATCTTAAATACGGATCTATTAAAAAAGAATTAGAACAGTGCATAAATAAACAGCAGCCGCAGCCGACAATAACCGTTCCCGTTAAAAAAGAAATGCCGGTTTCAAATTGCGAATTTCTTAAAAAATATCCGTCCGATCTGGAGGCGATGTTAAAGAGAGGAGAAATTTCAGAAAAAGATTATAATTTAAAATTAGAGACAGTTAAAAAAGAGCTGGAAAAATGCTCCAGTCAGTCCGTTTCTACCGGAACGACAAAGCCAGTAGAGGGAGTTTATTGTACTCAAGAAGCCAAACTTTGTTCCGACGGTTCGTATGTAGGCCGTACCGGTCCTAATTGTGAATTTGCCAAGTGTCCGGGAGAGAGCGGCGGTTCTGGCTCTGTTATTAATTCTTTTAGTAGCGCTTATTGGCAGTGTTACGACGGTAAAGAATCCAAAGATTCATCTTCTTGTAAAACTTCAGAAGAATGGCAAACTGATGCAAAAAAGTTTTGCGAGGGTCATTGTTATGCCGACAATAGCAAGTGCGGCGTGAATAGTTTTAGTGTTTCGGGTGAATGTGGATCTGTTTCTTCAACTTCCTCTGTAAGCGGCGGAGCCGGAGTTGTTGTAAAAGAAGACTGCGGCAAAGAAAATGAAAAAGTTAATAGAGATCCATTAGTCGGCCCGGTCGCTAAACAATGCTGTTATGGCTTAAAAGAAGATAGGAGCAATAAAGCATATAGTATTTGCATAAAGCCGTTAGAAAATACCGTTTCTGATTCAACAACTACTTCTTCTGATAGTTTAATAAATACCACAGTTACTAACCCCGTAATGATTTGTCCATTATTGGTTCCAGCTTCGTTAAGTATGGAAAAAGAGTGTACTGAAAAAGGCGGAAAATTGATATCAGAAAAAAATAAAGACGGTTGTATTATGCCGCCGCGCTGCGTATTGCCTTTAACTTCTACAAATCCTGTAAGCCAATAACGTATGCTGATTTTAATAGGAAAAATTTTAGCCGCCACAGGACTTATTGTTGGTTCGGCTTTTATGTTTTTGACTAGCAGCGTAAATCAGACCCAAGACAATCAGGATATAATTATTAAAAAGGAAATTTTGGCAGGCTCAACTTTCAGCATCATTGCCAGCCAAGCCGGGGTAGCTACTGATACGGTAAGCGCTATTTTAGAGAACAGTAAAAAAGTTTATGATTTAGCCCTAATCAGAGCCGGAAAAGAAATTGTTTTTGTATTTGATAAAAATAATAATAGTTTGAAAGAGCTGGATTATGATATAAATACTGAAGAAAAATTAATTGTTCAAAATGTTTCAACTTCAACCGAAAATTGGCAGGCGGAAAAAAAACCAATTGAATATAAAATTGAAACATCGACGGCTAAAGGCGTTATTGAGTCTTCTTTATACGAAACAGTGGTGAACCAAGGCCTGGATGATAGATTGGCAATTGCTTTGGCAGAAGCCTTCGCTTGGCAGATAGATTTTGTCGGAGATATTCAAAAAGGCGATAGTTTTAAAGTAATTTATGAAAAAAGATTTTTAGAAGATAATTATGCGATGCCCGGTAAAATTTTAGCGGCGAAATTTAATAATGCCGGACAGGAATATTCGGGTTATTACTTTAAGGATAGCGATGGAAAAGAGGGATATTATGATGAAAATGGAAAGTCCCTTCAGAAAGTATTTTTAAAATCTCCTTTGCAGTATAAATACATCAGTTCGGGTTTTAGTTATAAAAGAGTAAATCCTGTAACGGGTGGCGTGGGCGCTCATCGCGCTCTTGATTTGGCTGCTAATTACAATACTCCCGCCGTTGCTATTGGCGATGGAACTGTTACTCGAGCCGGGTGGAATGGCGCTTATGGCATCTCCGTGACTATTAGATATAACGATATGTATACTAGCGTTTATGGTCATTTTTCCAGCTTGGCTAAAGGAGTTAAACGCGGGGCAAGCGTGAAGCAAGGTCAGGTAGTCGGTTATGTTGGTTCTACGGGAGAATCAACCGGTCCTCATTTGCATTATGAAATACATAAATTTGGAACTTTGGTAAATCCATTTAAAATTGAAGTTCCGGATGGCAAGCCAATCAAGGATTCTGATAAATCTTCCTTTGAGGAGGTTAAGAAACAATTTGAAATTTGATATACTATGATTAATAGGTCTAATAAGTCCAATAGGACAAATAATCGCTTATGGTAAAAAAAATCAAAATAGCCGCTTTTGATATAGATGGCACTATTTTCCGCTCTTCGCTTTTAATTGAGTTGGTAAATGGCCTGGTGAAAGAAGGCATTTTTTTGAAAAAAGCCCATCAAGAAATTGAAGATGATTATCATGCATGGTTAAATCGCATTGCGAATTATGATACCTATATAAATAAAGTAGCCGAAGTTTATTTTAAGCATATTGTCGGTTGTAAGAGCAAGGACGTTTTGAAAGTTGGAAAGGCGGTAATGGATAAGCAAAAAAAGAAAGTTTATAGATTTACCAGGGATCTGGTGGGAGATCTGAAAAAGGATGGGTATTATTTAATTGCTATTTCCGGTTCGCCGGTGTTTATGGTGAAAGATTTTGCAAAAAATCTAGGATTTGATATGGCTTTTGGAACGGCTCTTAAAATAGAAAAAGGATTGTTTACTAAAGAGTTCTCGCAAAGAGACAGCTATGATAAGAAAAGCAAACTGCTTATGAAAATTGTGGATGAGCTAGGGATAAATCCTGATTGGAAAAATTCCGTGGCGGTTGGCGATAGCGCCACTGATATTTCTATGCTGGAATTGGTTGGCAAGCCGATTGCTTTTAACCCGGACGGAGTGCTGGTTGATTATGCTAAAAAGCATAACTGGAGGATAGTAGTGGAGAGAAAAAATATAGTTTATGACGTAAAGAAATTTGAGTTTATTCATTATAAAAACCAGTAAAATAGTTTGTTTTCCGCTTGTTTTTATGCTATTATTAAAGCGTAAATAACGGCGGGAATTTTTTTAATTATGGCCAAAGAAGAGTTAAATAAAGGGCAAAATCCGTCTTATACGGCCAAAGACATCTATGTTTTAGAGGGTCTTGAGCCTGTCAGAAAAAGACCAGGGATGTATATCGGTTCCACCGGAATTGAGGGTCTTCATCATTTAGTTTGGGAAGTTGTAGACAACTGTATTGATGAGGCTATGGGCGGATACGCTAAAAATATCCGTGTTGAATTAATGCCGGACAATAAAGTTTCTGTTTCAGACGACGGCCGCGGCATTCCCGTGGAGATACATAAACAGACAAAGAAGTCTGCTTTGGAGACTGTTATGACCACTTTGCACGCTGGTGGAAAATTTGGCGGAGAATCTTATAAAGTTTCCGGAGGTTTGCACGGAGTGGGTGTTTCCGTAGTTTGCGCTTTATCTGCTTGGATGAAGGCTGAAGTGTGCAGGGATGGCGGTTTGTACGAACAAGAATATAAACAGGGCAAGCCTCAATATAAAGTCAGAAAGTCCGGCAAATGCGATAGGGTCGGCACAAAACAAACTTTTCAGCCAGATTCGGAAATTTTTAAAGTTACTGAGTTTGATAGGAAAAGGATAGTGGAGCATTTGCGCCAGCAGGCTTTTTTGACCAAGGGCGTAAAAATTGAAATTATTGATTCCAGAAAAGCGCCTATTTTTTATCATTGTTTCCAGTTTGACGGAGGCATTTTATCTTTTATTAAATATTTAAGCGAGACATCTAAAAAACTCCAAGACCAGCCTTTTTATGTTGAAAGGGAATATGAAAAGATCGGAGTTGAAGCTTCCTTTGTCTATAATGATGAGTTAGAAATTGAAGAACTTAGTTTTGCCAATAATATTTATACTCCAGACGGCGGGACTCATTTAACCGGATTTCGTTCCGCCTTAACCAGAGTGCTTAATGATTTTGCTAAAAAGGAGGGATACTTGAAAGGAGCTGATGAAAATTTAACAGGCGATGATGTTCGCGAGGGTTTAACCGCGATCATTTCCGTTAAAATTAGAGAGCCTCAATTTGAAGGCCAAACAAAAGCCAGGCTCGGCAATACCGAAGCCAGAACCGCCGTTGAAGTTGTTGTCGGCGAAGCGCTCAAAGAATATTTGGAAAGATTCGGATCTGACGGCAGAAGAGTTATAGAAAAATGTATGCTGGCTGCAAAAGCCAGAAAAGCGGCCAAAGCTGCCCGTGAAACAGTTTTAAGAAAAGGTGTTTTGGAAGGATTAACTTTGCCTGGAAAATTATCTGACTGCAGTTCCAGGAATCCGGAGGATTCAGAATTATTTATTGTTGAGGGCGACAGCGCCGGCGGCTCGGCCAAGCAAGGCCGCGACCGCAGGACGCAAGCAATTCTTCCGTTAAGGGGAAAAATTTTGAACGTAGAAAAATCCAGAATAGACAAGATGCTTCTCAATAAAGAAATTAAATCTTTGGTTGTAGCCCTGGGTACCGCTATCGCCGAGTCTTTTGATATTACCAAAATTCGCTATCATAAAGTGGTTTTAATGACTGATGCCGATGTTGATGGCGCCCATATCAGAACACTCCTTTTAACTCTGTTTTACAGGTATTTGCCCCAAGTAATTGAGAGCGGTTATCTTTATATAGCTCAACCGCCTCTTTATAGGCTGCAAAAAGGCAAGGAATTCAATTATGTTTATAGCGACGCGGAAAAAGATAAAATGGTAAAAGAAATGACGAAGAAGGGCGATGAAAAAATAGGTATTCAGAGATATAAGGGTCTCGGTGAAATGAATCCCGAACAGCTTTGGGAAACAACTATGAATCCCAGTAATAGAATTTTGAAGAAAGTTAATATAGAAGATGCTACAGCGGCGGACAAAATGTTTGATATTTTAATGGGCGACGATGTTGAACCGCGTAAAAATTTTATTCAAGCGCATGCTTTGTCGGTGAAGAATTTGGATACCGTTGGATAAAACTAGACACCCTTTGTTTTTTATGGTAAATTATTCAGAACCTATCTATTAAAATATTTGTTTTCAAAATTTTTAGCTTTCATTCAGGAATCAAGGCAAGAAATCAGAAGAGTGGAGTGGCCCACCACATCAACCGTAAATAAGCTCACCCTTGTTGTTATTTTTATTTCGCTGGGAGTTTCCGCTTACTTAGGAATTTTGGATTATATATTTACTAAGGCATTAGAATTATTTATATAGAAACATCTAAACAAAATGGAATTTAAAAAAGGCAGTTCTTCAACCAGCGGAGAAAAAACGAAAGAGGAAAAGAAAGAAAGACATTGGTATGCCGTGCATACTTATTCGGGTTATGAAGACGCGGTTACTCGCTATCTGAAACAGAGAGTTGATTCATTGGCTATGGATGACAAGATTTTTAACATTTTGGTTCCTAAAGAAACAAAAGTTAAAATTAAGAATGGAAAGAGAAAGGAAGTTGAAGAAAAAATTTATCCCGGTTATGTCTTAGTAGATATGATTTTAACCGAAGATTCTTGGTATGTAGTAAGAAATACGCCGAGAGTGACCGGTTTCGTGGGGCCTGATTCTACTAAACCAGTGCCTCTTTCAAAAGAAGAAATTGATGTTTTGATGGCGCGTATGGGCAGCAAGGAAACTAAATTTAAAGTTGATGTTGTTGTTGGCGATATGGTGAAGATCACGGATGGGCCGTTCAAGGATTACGATGTTAAAGTTTCCGGAGTTGATGAAGAAAGGGGGAAAATAAAAGTTCTCGTTCCTATTTTCGGAAGAGATACGGCAGTTGAGCTGGACTCATTACAGATCAAAAAGCTTTAAAACAAACATACGAATATAAACCTCTTATTCGTAAATGATCTAAGAAATAAATTATAAATATTATGGCAAAATCTATTAAAACAAAATTAAAATTACAATTAGAAGCCGGCAAAGCCAATCCAGCCCCTCCGGTAGGCACCGCTTTGGGCCCTCATGGAGTGAATATTCAGGATTTTTGCAAGAAATTCAACGACGCCACTAAGGATATGATAGGCGACGTGGTTCCGGCTGAAATTACTATTTACGACGACAGGACTTTTGATTTTATCCTTAAAACTCCTCCGGCTTCCGCATTACTCAAAAAAGCGGCAGGCATTGAGAAGGGATCGGCTAATCCTTTGACCACAAAAGTTGGAAAGGTGACCAGAGAAGATGTCAGAAAAATAGCTGAAAGAAAGATGCCCGATCTGAATGCATATGATATAGATGCTGCGATGAGAATTATTGAAGGTACTGCAAGGAATATGGGAATTGAGGTAGTTGAGAAATAATCCTTCGACGGATTCGGCAAGCTCACCACAAGCAAGCTTAGGATAAAAATAAAAAACCGCCGTAAGAGGCGGTTTTTGTTTCATCTATTTTTAGAAATTTCTTCGCAGTATCTGTCCATTAAGTTCTTTCTCCAGAAAGCCATTTCGCTGGTAAGGATCAGGATGTCTTTTTCCGACTCTATTTCCGTATCCAGAAATATTTCCCAAACTTGTTCGTCTTTAAAGCCGTCCGATGCCGGATCGCTTCGGATAGCTAATAGGCATTGTTCTATGGAGTATTTTTTCTTTTCAGGCATATTTTCTCCCTTGTGGTGAGCTCGCCGAATCATTTTAATGTTCTAATAACAGACTATATATAATTTTTAGATAATGCAAGTAGTTTTTTGATTTTGAAATTATTGTATAATTAGGAGTAATATGGAACGCGGAAAATTTATTGTAATAGAAGGAACCGACGGATCGGGCAAGACAACTCAGTTTGAAAAACTGGTTTTACGGGTAGAATCGCCCGTTGCTCTTTTTGATTTCCCCCAATACGACAAACCATCATCTTTTTTTGTTAAGGAGTATTTAGCGGGACATTATGGAACCGCCGAAGAAGTTGGCCCGTATAAAGCGTCGCTTTTTTATGCGATAGACAGATTTGACGTTGCTCCGATGATCAATAAGGCTCTCACCGAAGGAAAAACCGTATTTTCAAATCGCTATGTCGGATCGAATATGGGGCATCAGGGTGCTAAGATTGAAGATAAAAAGGAGAGGCTTAAATATTTTAATTGGCTTTATGACTTGGAATATAATATTTTCGGAATTCCCAAGCCTGATCTTAATATTGTTTTGCATGTTCCCGCTAAAACTGCCCAAGAATTTGCGAGTAAACAAAATAAAGGAGGATATGCTGCCGGAGAGAAGCGCGATATTCACGAGGGAAATTTAAAGCATTTAGAGCATGCGGAAATGGTATATTTAGAAATGTCGGAAATTTTTCCAAAAGATTTTCAATTGGTTGAATGCGTAGAAAATGGTAAATTATTATCAATTGACGCGGTTCATGAGAAAGTTTGGAAAGCAGTAAGTAAAATTTTAAAATAACGGGATGAATAAATATCTTCCGACAATTGGTCTAGAGATACACGCCGAGCTTCGCACCAAAACGAAGATGTTTTGTGATTGTCCCAATAGTCCGGATGATAAGCAGAATACCAATGTTTGTCCGGTTTGCTTGGGCCATCCCGGAACTTTGCCGGTAATAAACAAAAAAGCTATTGAGTCTATGATCAAAATTGGTCTAGCTATTGATGGAGAAATAAACGAAAATTTTAAATTTGACAGGAAAAATTATTTTTATCCAGACCTTCCGAAAGCTTATCAGATTTCGCAATTTGATATGCCGATAGTGAGGGGCGGAGTTCTTGATATTTCCAGCTTAATAAATAAGGAAAAAATCGTAAAAATAAATAGGGCTCATTTAGAAGAAGATGCCGCGAAATTGATGCACGCGACGGATAAAGGCGCTGAAGTTTCCCTTGTTGACTACAATCGCGGAGGAACTCCGCTTATGGAGCTGGTTTCCGAGCCGGATATGCACAGCGCGGAAGAAGCCGTTGCTTTCGCCAAAGAATTGCAGCTTATTTTGAGATATCTCGGAGTTTCCGATGCCGATCTGGAAAGAGGGCAGATGCGTTTTGATGCTAACGTTTCGGTAAGTGCCGGAAAAGAATTGGGCACTAGAGCGGAAATAAAAAATCTCAACTCATTTGGCGCTCTTGAAAACGCGGTAAATTATGAAATAAAAAGGCAGACGGAAATTTTAGAAGAGGGCGGGAAGGTGAACCAGGAAACACGCGGCTGGGACGATGCAAAGAAACTGACAGTTTCCCAGAGATCTAAAGAGGAATCACACGATTATC
>JBBTYU010000050.1:0-1858 GCA_038061675.1 Patescibacteria group bacterium
GTTTATTTCGTTTGTTTTTTTGCAAAAAATTGCGGGAATTTTTAGGGAGGTATATGATGTTGATGTAGTTGAACAATATGAAAAATAAAATATCTTTAACTGTAGCGATTTTTATAGCCTCTCTGTTTATTATTCCACAGATTACTTTTGCCGCTTGGTGGAATCCGGGCACTTGGAAGATTTTTAACAGAAAGGTTGAAGTGAAAATTGAACAGAAAATCATTGCAACATCCACTCCAGATAATCGCATCGTGGATATAGAAAAAACAAAAACATCTTCAAAAATAGAAAATATTATTAGTACGAGTACAAATAAAATTAATATCTCAAAAAAGAAATCTCCACTTAAAAATACTGTAAAAATAAAAACTGCAGGGGAATTGAAGTTAGATACAGAAACAGCAGCAATTCAAGCAAACAAAAAACAGGAAGCTATAGAAAAACAGAAAATTATAGAAACGCAAAAACAAATCAATAAAACAATTAATAATTTTGCGGTTGTGGCTATTGATGCATTCTTGCTGAATCCAACAATTGATAATCTTAGATTATTTTGCAATACGGCAAAAACACTTCCTGGAATTGGAGAAAAGAAAGTACTCAATGATACGAGAACAGATTTTGTGATGAAAACGGTTTCGTTGTATGAAACAAATCAAATAAATGGTATTTGCAATCTTGCACTTGGTGAATCTAAATCAGATTCTGATAAACATAAAGCAATTCAATGGGTAGTTTATAATTCATCATATATTTTAGAATTTAATCCAGATGACTTAGATGCCGTTAGAGAGATAAAAATAAATTACAATAATTCTTGGAAAAGCTTATCATCGTATAAACTGATAGGATTTCCAACTTATTCAACTAGTAGCGAAATTACAACACCCAATGCGGTGATGGGGGAAATGATTAGTCGCTACATTAAAACCGACGAAGAAACACTAGAAAGACAAATACAAAAGTATACACTAAAAATACAAATGACAAATTTTGAGTACATTATTCCTGAAAAAATCCTATCATATTTTCGAACATTGTTTTTAAAGCTTATAAATGGGCAGTTACTGGGATAAAAATAGTATGAAGTTATTTTTAGCCCTAGTTTCTAGAATCTAAGTATTAAAAACTGTATATAGAACAAATCGGGACAAACGAAATATGAACCTTGAAGAAATCGTAAATGATTATTTGAATAAATCTGCCCACCTTCTTGACAGAGAAATTTGTTTCTTTAGAACGTTACCATCGCTGACAGAAACAATCAGTAGGGCGGCTATGGCAGAAACATCACAAGGAAAGCGATCCAGTCATCAGCCAGCATATAGATTTTTCACCGAGGAATTAGAGACCGCAAAGCAATGCCTGTTGGGAATAGAAGAGCAGGTTCGTGTCTGCGAAACTTTTGAGGAGCTTAAGTGTCTTGTAAATAAGGCGATTGTGCCCATTTACAAAAATGCCATTCTGTATATATACGACACCGCATGGAAAGTTGGAGCAAAGCTTGATTTGGAGCCGGAAGCTGTGTATTTACACGCAGGCACTCTCAAGGGAGCAAAAGCGTTAGGTCTCAATGTCAAACGAGACTCTATTGAGTCATATGAACTACCTGTGTCGCTACAACGATTACGACCTATTCACATTGAGAATCTTCTCTGTATTTACAAAGATCAGTCAGGTAATGGTTTTGCAGAGAAAAATCTACTAATTCGTGGATGTTGAAGCGAATGCGATAGAAAATGTTAAAAATTTTACACTCGGTGTTGTTTCTACAAATTATTAAATTTTTCTATTGAAAGACTAGCTTGCTTTACAACTATGTTATGAAGCGTGCCGATGGGCACATCTTTATTGCCGC
>JBBTYU010000051.1:0-1981 GCA_038061675.1 Patescibacteria group bacterium
GCGCGCGAGGCGCTTGAGGAGCTTGCAAAGGAAGCCAAAGAGGCTGCGGAAAAAGCGAGGGAAGGAGATTTGCTGAAACGCTTTCAGGTAAAAAGAGACAACATCCTGGCTCCTCATTTTGTGCTTTTTGTAAAAGAACAGTTGGTGGAATAATACGGGGAAGAGTTTGTGGAACAAGGCGGATTGAAAGTTACCACGACCCTTGATTGGAATCTTCAGACTATTGCCGAGGAAGAGGTGCTAAAAGGCGCAAAGCAAAATGAAAGCATTTTTTACAAGCTTGTCGTGCCTATGATAAAAACCGGGAATCTTGTTTATTAAAAGTTCGTATATTTTTAAAGCTCCGACGCCGGCTAAAATAAAAACTGGCGGGATCATCAGAAGAGATCTTAAGGCGTGTGGTATGCCTTCGTTGGAAATTACCACTGGTAGAGCCGTAATTATTAACCAAGAAAATAGAATTAAAAATTCAAAGCCTCGTATGTCATTCCCACCCCCGATGTGGCTCGAGGGTAAACTGCAGCGGGAATTCAGTTCTTTTTCTGGATTCCGCATCAAGTGCGGAATGACAGAAGAGATTGCTTTGGCGGCACTCGCAATGACAGAGAATGGTTTTAGATTTTTGATAATTTGCCATAACCCATATAAAATTCCAAAAACAAACATAATGCCGACGGGCCAATATAATTCCGGCTTGCCGGCGAAATTGTGGCGCCAATTTGTGTCTCCGGAAAAATTGAACATTCCGGCTGTTTTTAAAATATTTAATCCCAAGTCTTTTATTGGAGAGGTAGAACTAAAAACAGATATTTGAGCGGCGCGTCCCAAAAAATCTTGGGGATGATTAATAAAATAAATTCCTAGCGGTAAAATTGCGAAAATAGCAGCGATAGCGAAAACAAGAAAAATCATTCTCACATTCTGCAGAATGTGAGAATGATTTTGGCGGCAATATTTATAGTAATAATAAAAAATGCAAAGTATTAAAAGAGGAGTTCCGCGATAGGCGATATAGGTATAAAAACCTAGGCCGTATACAAAACCAGCCAAAGCTGGCAGTGTCCATTTTTTTATTTTTAATTTTTGAAAGCTCAACTTCCCTTCAAATTTTGCGAGGTTCAACCTCCTTAAGAATCGGTGATAATATTTGGGAGGTTGAACCTCGATGAAGTCGGACTTCCTCTGGATTGAGTTTAAAGATTTTATTAAAAAATAAAGCGCCCAGACTAACAAAAATGGCGCCATAATTGCCCGGAATCCTATGCGGGAAAAATTGATATGCCAAAAGGAAATTGCCGTAAAAAATGATGACAAAAGACCAATGGAGGCATTGTTAAATAATGTAGCGCTGAATAAATAAATTCCTAAAATAGTTAAAATTCCGAAAATTGCGCTTGGCAATCTTAATACCCACGGTTCATTGCTAAAAACTTTTATAAATACAGCTTGGATGTTTATGAATAAGCCTTCACGACCGTTATTTTCCGGATAAAATACCTTGAAATTACCGGTATCCAAAGCTTCTGATGCGTTATTTCCGTTTATAGCCTCGTCCGGATAAAGCCCAGGAGGCACGCTATTCGTTCCGCTCAAATTGTAAAGCCTGAAGAACGACGCTATAATTAGTATTATTAACAGTAAATAAGTTTGTTTAGAAATCTTTTTGAACACATCTATATTATAATATAATAATGAACACAAATTTTGAAAATGTTTCATTTGAAAAAGACATCCAGGATTTTTCTAAGGAGGTCAGAGAACATCAAGTAAAAAATAAAATAGAAAACATACAAGAGACCCATGTTAAGGATCTTTTAAAGTTGCGCTTTAATCAGTCTCAAATTTCGCAGCCGCAAAAAGGCCGTGCAGGAAGTTCAGTTTTACAGGAATCAGATTCGCTTCCCGATTACTTAATTACTGAATCTAGCCAAGTAAAAGATAAAGTAAACGATTTGATTAGTTTGGCTTTTTCAAAGGGTAT